>CABYYA010000004.1 GCA_902523125.1 uncultured Pelagibacteraceae bacterium
TACTCATTTAATAAAAAAAGAAACTTTTTATTCTTTTATATTTCCATTATCTATTCTTATTCATTTTTATTTTTTACCTATGTTAATAATTATTAAATATTCATTTTTGTTAAAAGATTATTTAAATCATAGGAATATAAAAAAAAACTTTAGAGAAATTTTAATTCCATTGATATCTTTATTAATAGTAGCATATATAACTGGATATTTTCAAATTTCAGCTTTTGATGCAATGGGCTTTGGGTATGGATTTTATAGTTTTAATTTGGCAGGTTTTATAGATCCACAAATCGCTAAGGACACTATTAACTGGTCAATAATCTTTAAAGATATTGAAAACACAAGGGGACAATCAGAGGGATTTAGCTACCTGGGTCTTGGTGGTGTTATTTTACTTATATTTTTTTTTATTAACTTTTTTAAAAATAAAGAGAGTATCAATCAATTCAAATTACCAATTATAATTATTTTTTCAATTTGTATTTTTCTATCGATTTCGAATATCATTTATTTGGGGAATGACTTAATTTATGAATACGAACTTCCAAAATCAATTTATGGTCTATTAAGTATTACAAGAGCGTCTGGAAGATTTATTTGGATAGTGTATTACTTGATTCTAATTTTAGGTATAATTTTTATTTTTCAATTATTCAGTGATAAAAATAAATCATTAATTGCGATTATTTGTATATTAGCAATTCAATTAATCGATTTATCTCCAGCATTAAAATATTATTACAATGCTAATGTTTTTAATAAAATAGAAATTGACAGTTCAAATAAAAATTTTTGGAAAAAAATTAGCAAAGATTTTGCAATTATTAAAACAACTTATTATAAAAATAGCTCAAACATATTTCCATCTATCTCTAATCAGATCTTAGAAAATGATTTTCTAAAATCAGATATTGCTAGATTGGGTAGATATGACAGGAGTAAAGCTTCATCAAATAGAAATATATTATATTCTCAATTAAATAATAAAAAGTTAGATGAGAATACTGCTTATGTAATTGATAATATTAATCATCTAAGATATCTAAAATATCTATATAAGTCTGAAAACGTAGGTTTCTTTTTTGTTGATGGTGTGTGGCTCATGTTACCTAATTATAAAAATACTATGAATCAAAATGATATTTATGAATTTAATCAGATAAAGGTTGTTGAAATCAAAGAAAATAAGAAACACAATTTTTCTATAAATGGACCAAATGAACCTCTTGGGCTAGGTTGGACTTTTTCATCTAAAAGTAAAGGTATATGGACTGAAGGAAATGAATTTAATATTCTTTTTAAATTTAAACCCAATATAAACAAAAACTATAAATTAAAATTAAATATAAATTCAATAATCACAAAACCAAGTAAAAATTTGATCGGTTCAGTGAAAATAAATGGTCGTATCAATAAAAACTTTGAATTAAAAAATTCAAGTCAAAGTTTTCTTGAATTTCCTCTACCTAATGATCAAGATGAAATTTACAAAATTGATATAATGATCGAAAATCCAACCTCACCTCTAGATCTTTTACAAAGCCCTGACGGAAGAATGTTGGGACTATTAATAGAAAGTCTTGAAATAATTTAGTTAATCAATGTAGACTTCCACTTTGAGTAGAAATTTTGTAATTCTATATTTCTAAAATGAAATATGTTTAAAAAACTCATTTTATAAAAATCATCAGTTATGAAAGAGCCGTGAATTTTCATTATCTTTTTATACTCTTTTTTTTCTCTAATAAATTTTCCTCTATCTAAGTTTATCATTAATCTATTTATGGCTTTGTTTTTATTTTTTACAGGATCAACAGATAAGAATATTGCTTTATTAAATTTGTTTTTTATTACTTCATTTATCATTCCCATAAGTTGATTATCTAGATGATGAACTGCTCCATTCATAAATATTAAATTTGGTCTGAATTTAAAGACTTTCTCATTTTTTTTTAAATCCTTTAAATCACCATATATGAATTTAAATCTTTTCCATTTTTTTTTATTTTGATTTAGGTAAAATGGATTATTGTCATATCCCATGTAATCATCAATATATTCTTCTACATAGTCTAAAATGTAACTATCCCCACAACACAAGTCTAAAACCCTAATTTTTTTTTTACCAATTATTTTAAAAAAATATTTAAAAAAATCATATTCATGGTTTTTCTTTCTCACAGTTTTTTGATATAATCTATATATTATCGGAAACTTAAGTAAAAATTCCTTCATACTAAAAACTAATTTTAATTTTAATCAAATCGAATATCATGTTGACCGGATCACTTAATAAACTGATTTTACTTCCTTTTCTATGTGTCCACTTAATAGGCAATTCTTTTATTTCTATATTTTTACTCATTAGATGAATTATTATTTCAACATCTTGTACATAGCAATATGATTTTAATTTTGGAATTATTTTTTTGATATAGGAAGAGTTGTATAGTTTATATCCACATTGTGTATCTTTTAGTTTGATATTAAATAAAAACTTAATTAATGACTTAAAAAATAATCCATAAAATTTTCTTATCCAAAGTGTTCTAACTTGAGATTTTTTGAGGTTCCTTGATGCGAAATATGCACATTTTTTTTTTACTATGTAATTTTTTTTAAGCCAATCTTCGTAGGTTGATGGCAATACTGACATATCAAAATCACAAGTTAATATCCAAGGGCTATTGCTTTTTTTTATTCCTTGAATTATAGCAAATCCTTTACCTATATTTTTTTTATAAGATAATAATTTATATTTAATTCTTTTATTTCTTATTTTTGATAAAAATTCCTTAACTAAATTTGCACTGTCATCAGTGCTTCCATCATCTACGAATATAATTTCAATATTTATTTTATTTTTTTTTATAAATTTTTTTATAATCTCAAATGTATTTTTAGTTCTTTTAGATTCATTATAAAAAGGAATTACAATGGATAATTTTTTAAATAAAATTTTTCTTTGCATATTAATTGGTTGCGGGGGACGGATTTGAACCGCCGACCTTCAGGTTATGAGCCTGACGAGCTACCAGACTGCTCCACCCCGCGATATACTTAAATTCTATTTCTTAGCTTGTTGAGTTTTTTTACTCTTTTAATGTTTTCTTGCAAAATTCTTTTCTTTTTCTCTGAAGGCTTTTCGTATGTGTTTTTTAATTTTATAATCTTAAAAAAACCGTCTCTCTGGAGTTTTCTTTTTAAAACTCTAAGAGCTTGTTCCACGTTGTTATCTTTTACTTCTATTTTAATAATTACCTCCAAAAAAATGGTTAGTTAGCATTTTTAAAATTTTATGTCTATAAGTTTATCTGATAGGCTCATTGGTTCTTTGAGGCTTTTTCTTTCTCTTTTTTCTCTCTCTTTATTCTTCTTTGAGCTTTTTCATCTGCTTCGATTAAATCTTTTTGTGAAAAAAGACCTAAAGCTACAGGATCCTTAGAATTCAAATTATTAAAATTCCAATAACTCTTATTTCTAATCGATGTAACAGAATTTTTTGTCATACCGATTAATTTTGCGATTTGTGAATCTTTTAATTGTGAATAATGTTTAATTAACCATAAAGCAGAATCTGGTTTATCTTGTCTTTTGGATAGAGGAATATATTTTTTGTTTTTTTTTTCAGAAAAAGATATTTCGACATCAGTATTTTGAATTTGTAAAGGTCGGCTTTCATCTTTTGCAGATAAATTTATTTCATCTCTTGTGAGCTGACCAGCAATTATAGGATTATATCCCTTAATACCTTTGGCAACTTCTCCATCAGCTATGCCCTGAACTTCAACTACATGCAGCTTACAAAACTCTGCAATTTGTTTAAAAGTTAAGGTGGTGTTTTCTACAAGCCAAACAGCCGTAGCCATTGGCATCAATGGTGCATTAGACATTAATTATTTTTCACTTTTAAAGTTTTGAAATTTTTTGTTAAATTTACTTATTCTTCCTTTGTCCATCAATTTTTGTTTTCCACCAGTCCAGGCAGAATGAGATTTTGGATCAATCTCTAATTTTAGTAAATCACCTTCTTTCCCCCAAGTTGATTTAGTTTCAAATTGAGTTCCATCAGTCATCTCAACCTTAATTGAGTGATAATTTGGATGAATTCCCTTTTTCATTTGGAGACTTATAACAAAAGTTTTTTCTAAAACAATTAAAAGTTACTTAATATTTTGATGAATTTATCGTTAATATTTGGACTTGACGCTATCACATTTAAATTTTTATGATTATGGAGGTCAATATCATTAATCACACCTCCTGCCTCTAGCAGGATAATTAATCCTGCCGCAATATCCCAAAGATTAAGGTTGTTTTGACAGTATCCATCGTATCTTCCAGAAGCAACATAAGCTAAATCTAAGGCTGCACAACCAGATTTTCTTGTAGAAATTTCACTTATAAAACTATATTTCTTTCCACCTGTTGCAAACAAACACTCTGATAATTCATTTTTTTTAGAAACTCTAATTCTTTCATTATTAAAAAAAGCACCATTATTTTTTTCTGCATAAAACATTTCATTTTTTATAGGATCAAAAATTAAACCAGATTTAATTTCATTATTAGATAATAAACCAATCGATATAGCAAAATGAGGTATACCATGTAAAAAATTTATAGTTCCATCTATAGGATCAATAATCCAAGTATTTTCTGTGTCTTTGTTTTTTTTAAAACCAACCTCCTCACTCAAAATTGAGAAATTGGGTTTAGCTTTTTTTAACTCATCTATGATTATTTTTTCAGCTTTTAAATCTGCGTTAGTAACAAAATCTAAGGGCCCCTTTTTTTTTACTTGTAACTTCTCAATTTCACCAAAATCTCTTATTAATATTTTTGATGCTTTTTCACAAGCTTTGATCATAATATTTAAATTAGCAGAAATTGAGTTCATAATTAATTTTTCTTAATATATTCAAGATTTCTTGTATCTATAATTACCTCATCACCAGCTTCAATAAAAGGAGGCACTTGAATATTTAAACCATTAATTAATGTTGCTGGTTTATACGATGACGAAACAGTTTGCCCTTTTAAAGCAACATCAGTCTCCTCTATTTTACATACAACTTGTTTTGGTAGATCTACTGAAATAGGTAGTGCATTGTAAAAACTGACAGAAACTTCTAGATTTTCAGTTAATAATTTTCCTTTTTCACCAATTAAATCTTTTTTTATTTCAATTTGTTCAAAAGATTTTGGTTCCATAAAAAAATAGTTATTTTCATCTTCATATAGATAGTTATAATTCGTTTCATCTAATGATGCTTTTTCAACAGTTTCACTTGATCTAAATCTTTCATTTAATTTTGTATTTTTATTTAAACTTTTCATTTCAACTTGTGCAAATGCACCCCCTTTACCAGGCTTAACATGTTGAGTTTTAAGCACTTGCCACAAATCATTTTTGTGTTCTAACAACATCCCAACTCTAATTTCTCCAGCATTTATTTTCATTTTAATAACTTAATTGCTTCTTTTGGTTTTAATTTATCGTTATTCCAAATGTAGCCTGAAATAGCTAAAAAGTTTGCTTTATTCAATAAAAGATTTTTATAATTTCTAGAATTAATGCCACCAATAACTACTACAGGAGTTTTTGTGATTTTTTTGACTTTTCTAAGTAAATTAATAGAGGCTTTGTATTTTATTTTTTTGGTTTTCGAATTATAAAAAGCTCCTAGGGCTATGTAATCAGCTTTATTTTTTATTGCAATTTTTGATAATTTTACAGAGTTATGACAGGTAGCACCTATTATCTTATTGCCAATCAATTTCCTTGCTTTAATAATATTCATATCTTTTTGACCTAAGTGACAGCCATCTGCATTTAATCTTCTCGCAACCTGAACATCGTCATTTATAAGAAATTTGACATTAAATTTTTTACAAATTTTCCTTATTTTTTTACCAATGATGATTTTTTTTTTAAGAGTTTCTTTTTTAAGCCTTAGTTGAAAAAAACCAACTTTTTTTTGTTGAAGAACCTTTGTTAAATCTTGATAGAAAGACTTATTGATTTTGGTTGGCGAAATGAGATAAATGAATTTTTTTTTGTTAATTCTCAAGTTCTCTAGACCATTTACCCTGAGCAGCTAATGTATTCATTTTTGCTCTCTGGTTAAAAATTTTTTGAGTTCCCTCGATATTTAATGTGTCCTGGGACCAAAATTTTAGTGCGCTTTGTTGAAGAGCTCGTCCATAAGAGTAACTCATTAAAAAGTTGGTATCATTGTATTTACTAATTAAATTTAAATTTTCTGTTGCCTCTATTTCTGATTGACCACCAGATAAAAATGCTATTCCTGGTACCTCTGATGGAACAGAATTTTTTAAACATTTAAGAGTTAACTTTGCCACCTCCTCATTTGATATTTTGTTTTTACATTTATTACCAGCTAAAATCATATTTGGCTTTAATATAATTCCTTTCAAATCAACTTTATGTAAGATTAATTCTTCAAAACATCTTTTTATTACTTCAGAAGTCTTTTCATAACATTCTTTCGCTGTATGCTCACCATCCATCAAGACTTCAGGTTCAACGATTGGAACCATATTACATTCTTGAACTAATGCAGAGTATCTAGCTAATGCATGTGCATTAGATTGGATTGAGAGTTTACTTGGATGTTCTTTTGAGATGTTATAGACACCTCTCCATTTTGTAAACATGGCTCCTAATTTATAATATTCTTTTAATCTTTCTCTTAAGCCATCCAAACCCTCGGTAATTTTTTCATTTGGTGAACCAGCTAAAACTTTTGCTCCAGTATCAACTTTAATCCCTGGGGTACTACCCATATCAGAAATTAATTCTGGGATTTTATTTTTTTTTGATGTTATTTGTTTTATTGTTTCATCGTATAAAATTACACCTCCAATATATTCAGTCATACCAGTCGCACTAAATAACGTTTCTCTAAATAATAAACGGTTTTCAGCTGTTGATTGAACTTTAACCGACTCTAATCTTTTAGTCATAGTTGCAGTACTCTCGTCAGCTGCAAGAATACCCTTTCCGTTATTAAGTATTTTTAGCGCTATGTTATTTAATTCAGACATTTTAGTTTAAAGCTTTTATACCAGGTAACTCTTTTCCTTCAAGATATTCTAAAAATGCTCCACCGGCAGTTGAAACAAAATTAAAATTTTCTACTAATTTAATTTTATTGATAAGAGCTATCGTATCTCCACCTCCTACAACTGAGTAAATTGAATTGTTCTTATTTTTTTTTATGATAGCTTTTGCAATATCGTAACTACCATTAGCAAATTTTGGATTTTCAAAATAACCTGCTGGTCCATTCCAAAGAACTGTTTCACTATTTTTAATTATACCTTTTATTTTATCTAATGTCTTTGGACCAATATCCAAAATGATATCATCATCTTTGATATTATCTAGTTCTCTAATTTGAGGTTCATCATCTAAATTTTTTCCAATCAAAACGTCCTCTGGTAAAATAATTTTACAAGAATAACTTTTTAAAGTTTCAAAAATCTCCTTGATCATTAGATCACAATTTTCTTCTTTAATTGATTTACCTATTTGATTACCTTTATATTTAATAATGTTATTAGCCATTCCACCAACAATGATAATATTATCAAATTTAGATATTAAATTTTTGATTATTCCAATTTTTGTAGAAATTTTTGATCCCCCAATAATACAAGTGATCGGTTTTTTGATTTCTGTTGTAACTTTTTTTAAAGCACTAATTTCTGTTTCAAGTTGTAATCCAGCAAAAGATGGGAGAAATTCAGTAATTTTACTCACAGAAGCGTGCGCTCTATGAGAGCAAGAAAAAGCATCGTTTACATATAAATCAGCGAGTTTAGCTAAATGTTGTGCAAAGTTGGTGTCATTTTTTTCTTCCTCTTTGTAAAATCTAATATTCTCTAAAAAAATTATTTGATCGTTTGGATCTTTAAATAAATCCTCTTTTTTTAATTTAAAAATATCTTCTTTTACTAATCTAATTTTTTTATTTATTTTATTTTCAATACTTTCACAAATTGGTTTTAATGAGAGATCTGTAATTACCCTACCTTTTGGCCGTCCTACGTGAGAAATTATTATGATCTTTGATTGTTCTTTTATTAAAAAATCTATGATTGGAATAATCTTGCTTATTCTTGTCTCGTCAGTAATTAGCCCATTTTTTAATGGGACATTTAAATCCAACCTTAACAAAACTTTTTTTTTATTAAGATTTTTCTGATCTTTTATACTGTTCATTAAGAAATCTTATGAAGATATTCGGCTATATCACACATCCTATTTGAAAAACCCCATTCATTATCATACCATGCTGAGATCTTTCCCATATTTTTACCAACCACATTTGTTAAACTTGTATCAATAATTGATGAGGCAGGATTATGATTAAAATCAATAGAAACAAGCTTTTCTTTCGTGATTTCAATTACTTTATTTTTTTTACTAAAATCCTCAAATGCTGAATTAATTTTTTCTATGTTCACATCTTTTTTTGTACAAAAAACAAGTTCAATTAATGAAACATTCGGAGTTGGTACTCTCATTGCGACACCTTCTAGTTTTCCTTTAAGAGATGGAATTATTTCACCTATAGCTTTAGATGCACCAGTCGAAGTTGGGACGATTGATTGACTAGCAGATCTAGCTCTCCTAGGATCCTTATGTGAATTATCTAAAATTCTTTGATCACTTGTAAATGCATGTATGGTAGTCATAAAACCTTTCTCAATTCCAAAATTTTCATTTAAAACATGAACCACTGGCGCCAGACAATTTGTTGTGCAAGAAGCAGCAGAAATAATTTCATCTTCTTTATTTAATTCAGACTCATTTACTCCAAAGACAACAGTTTTATCAGCGTTTTTACACGGAGCTGAAACAATTACTTTTTTCGCTCCATTATTTAGATGTGGTTGTAATTTATCTTTAGAATTAAATTTTCCAGTGCACTCAAAAACATAATCAACACCATATTTCTTCCAATCAATTTTATTTAAATCAGTTTCTTGACCAAAAGAAATTTTGTTTTTATTTACAACAAGATTATTTTCATCATAGCTTATATCAGCTTTAAATTTTCCATGGATTGAGTCATATTTTAAAAGAGTTGAGCATGTCTCAGAATTTGTTCTATTATTAATATGCATAATCTCTATTTTTTTGTTCCCTTCATAAATAGAGCGAAGAATCATTCTTCCTATTCTTCCCATTCCATTGATACCAATCTTAATTTTCATATTTTTACTTTAATTTTTTTTACAATACTCTCAGAATTTAACTCAAAGTGGTCATAAATTTTTTTATAAGGTGCGCTTTTTCCAAAGTCGTTAATTCCAAAATTTAATCCATTTGTACCCGTATATTTTTTCCAATAATTCGTTTCAGAGGCTTCTATAGATACAACTAGTTCAGTTTCGCCTAATATTTTTTTTTTGTACTCTTCTTTTTGATGATCAAAAATTTTTTGACAAGGCATTGATATGATTTTGGAATAAATACCATCTGTGGCTAATTTATGACCCACATCATTTGCTAAACTTGTTTCAGACCCAGTTGCTAAAATTGTTACACTTATATTATCCCCGGTTCTCAAAACTTCATAAGCGCCCAAAGACGATTTATTTTTGAGAGAATTTTCAAGTCTAATAGGATTGACACCTTGTCTGGTTAGTGAAATTACACTTGGAGTATTTTTACTTTCAAGAGCTAATTGCCAACATTCAAAAGTTTCAATGGTATCCGAAGGTCTAAAAACGTTTAAATTCGGAATAGATCTTAAACTTGTTAATTGTTCAATTGGCTGATGAGTTGGGCCATCCTCTCCTAAGCCAATAGAATCATGCGTAAATACATAAATGACTCTTTGTTTCATCATCGCAGCTAATCTGATAGATGGTTTACAATAGTCACTAAATATTAGAAACGTTCCACCATAAGGAGTCAGGACACTGTGTAAGGCTATACCATTCATTATTCCACACATAGCGTGCTCTCTAACTCCATAAT
This sequence comes from uncultured Pelagibacteraceae bacterium, assembly GCA_902523125.1. Lineage (GTDB taxonomy): Bacteria > Pseudomonadota > Alphaproteobacteria > Pelagibacterales > Pelagibacteraceae > Pelagibacter. The sequence goes on from CABYYA010000004.1 coordinate 10,019, forward strand.
GAATATAATTTCCTGCAAAGTTATCTGGTTTTATTATTTTATGATCTTTAGTTTTAGTATTATTTGATCCAGCTAAATCAGCCGAGCCACCAATTAAGTAAGGAAACTTTGTTATAATGTTTAAAAATATTTCAGAAGATTTTCTTGTAGCAATAGGTTTTAGATTTTTAAAGTATCTAATTTTTTCTTTTTCAATTAATTTTTTAAATGAATTAAAATTTTTAAAATTTGGAAAGTTTATTTTATTTTTCTGAGCTTTTTGTGAGGCCTTTTTCCCTATTTTTCTCCATTCACTTAACAGCTCAGCTGGAATCTTAAAAGGCTCATATTTCCATTTTAGTTTTTTTCTTACAAGTTTTATTTCCTCATCACCTAATGGACTTCCATGAGATGAAGCCTTACCACCTTTGTTTGGAGATCCATAACCAATTGTAGTTTTACATGAAATAGCCATAGGTTTTTTTGATTTATGTGCTTTTTTTAAAGCTTTGGATATTTCTTTAAAATCATGACCATTAATTCTTAAGAAGTTCCACCCGTAGCTCTTAAACCTTTTTTCGTGATCATCTGAAACAGCTAAGTTAGTGGGACCATCAATTGAGACAGAGTTATTATCAAATAATAAAATAAGATTATTTAATTTTAGATGTCCAGCTAAGCTCAATGACTCGTGACTAATACCTTCCATTAAGCATCCATCTCCAGCAAGAACATAAGTTTTATGATTGATCTTTTTTTTCCCTAATTTTTTTTTTAAAATTTCTTCTGATATTGCAAACCCAACTGCATTTGAGACTCCTTGTCCCAATGGACCTGTAGTTGTTTCAATACCAGTATTTGGATGATATTCAGGATGACCAGCACATATGGAATCCAATTGTCTAAAATTTTTAATATCATTTAAAGAAACACTTTTGTAACCAGTTAGATAAAGAAGAGAGTAAAGTAACATTGAACCATGCCCAGCAGAAAGAACAAATCTATCTCTATTAATCCAGCTAGGATTTTTTGGATTAAATTTTAAAAAATCTTTAAAAAGTACTGTAACAACATCTGCCATTCCCATCGGCATTCCAGGGTGACCTGAGTTCGCTTTTTGAACAGCATCAATTGAGAGAAATCTAATACAATTAGCTAATTCTTTATAAAATTTACTCAAATTTATCCTGTCTAGACTTAGAAGATTCTATTTAATAATATAAACATATATATATGAATTCTATTCTTGAAAAAGAAAAAAAGCTTAATATTGCATTAGCGAAACTAAAAAATTTAAACCTAAAGGATCCAGACATAAAAAAAAATATTGAAATTCTTGGAGAACAAAAAAATCAATTAGAAATTGAAAAATCAGAATTAGAGAAAAAATATAAAACTTTAGTGAATGATCATGATAATTTATCAAGAAAATTAGAGGAATTACAAAATAGAGAAAAAATTGAAGAAAAAAAAAGATTAGAATTTTCGGAAAAAATAGATGAATTAAATCAAGAAACCAATACTTTAATGGATGAAATCGATAAATGGCAAACGTAACTATAAAATTTAATGGCAAAGAGTTTTTGTTGTCGTGTGATGATGGACAAGAGGAACATCTTGAAGAATTATTAATTCAAATCAATCAAAAGTTTAACGACTTAAAAAATGATTTAGGAAATATCGGTGAAAATAAACTTTTACTTATTACTGCAGTTAAAGTGATGGATGAATATCATGAAACCAAAAAAAAAGTTGAGCAGAAAAAGACAGAATTAAAAGAACTTTCAAATAAATTTAGAGAGTTAAAATCATTAGTCTATGAATACAGAGATAGAAAAGAAGAAGAAATTAAAAATTTAAATAAAAATCACATTGAACTAAAAGATGAAATTGAGCAAAGTCAAAAACATTATGAAAAGTTAATTGATACCGCTACTGATGAAATTTCAAATTTTGTTGAAAATGCAAATACAGATAAAGTATCTCGATAGAATTTCGTGAATAAATCTCAAATTAGAAAAAAAATCCTAAAAATAAGAAAACAAAAAAAGATTAAAAAATTTCTTTTTAATTTTGATTCAATTTTGAATATTTTAAAAAAAAAAAATGTCTCAGGTAAAATAATTGGTAGTTATTACCCATATAATTATGAAATAGACATTTTACAAATCTTAGAAAAATTTGAGAAGAAAAAATTTATTATAACATTACCCAAAATAAAAAAAAAATCACAAATGAGCTTCTATCAATGGTCAACAAATGAACCTTTGGCTATAAATAAATTTGGAATACCAGAACCAATTTCAAAAATGATAAAATATCCAGATGTTTTGTTAGTACCCCTTGTAGCGTTTGATAAAAATTTCAACAGAATTGGCTACGGTGGAGGATTTTATGATAGGTATATTAAGAAAGTTAGAAAACGAAAAAAAGTTCTAACAATTGGATTTGCCTACTCTTTTCAAAAAGTAAAAAAAATACCTACTAATAATTATGATATTGGATTAGATTTTATTATAACAAACAAATAATTCTTTATGAAAATTTTATTTTTAGGTGATGTTGTTGGATTATCAGGATGTAGAAAGATAACTAAAGATCTATTAGGACAGATTCAAAAAAATAATATCGATTTTGTAATTATAAATGCTGAGAATGCTGATGATACTGGCGTTGGTTTGACTAAAGAAATTTGTCAAAATTTTTTTGAAAATGGAGTTGATGTTATTACAACTGGAAATCATGTTTGGGATCAAAAAGGCATAATGAATTTTATTGACAAGGAAAACAGACTATTAAGACCAAAAAATTTATTTGAACCTACTCCTGGTAGAGGATTTGAGATTTATAAATCAAAAAAAAATTACAAGGTGGGAGTTTTAAATTTGATGGGAAATGTTTTTATGAAAAAGTGTGATGATGTTTTTAAAACTTCAAAAGATTTTTTAGAAAAATATAATTTAAAAAAAGATTATGATTTTCTAATTGTTGATTTCCATGGAGAAATAACAAGTGAAAAAAATGCTATCGGTCATTATTTTGATGGAAAAGCAACACTCGTTGTTGGAACTCATACCCACATACCTACTAATGATGCAAGAGTTTTAAAAAATGGCACTGCTTATCAAACAGACGCGGGAATGTGTGGAGATTATGACTCAGTTATAGGTATGAATAAAGATAATTCTATTAATAGATTCATGAAAAAGGATTCAATCAAACATTTTCCAGCTGATGGAGAAGCTTCTTTGAGTGGAGTTATAGTAAATTGTAATTTAGAAACTGGCTTAGCAGATAGTATCGATAGTTATATATTTGGAGGTCTTTTAAAAAATACTTAATTCTTTTTATGGCAGGACATTCTCATTGGGCAGGTATAAAACACAAAAAAAGTAAAGCCGATAAACAAAGATCAAAAATCTTCTCTAAGCTATCTAAAGAGATTACTGTAGCAGCTAAGTTAGGTGATAAAGATCCAGCTATGAACCCAAGATTGCGTTCTGCTATGCAAGCTGCGAGGTCAGCAAATATGCCTAAAGACAATATAGCGAGAGCTATAGATAAGTCCTCAATGAGCAATCAGTCAAATTTTGAAAATTTGAGATATGAAGGTTTTGGTCCTGACAGAGTTGCTGTTATAGTTGAGACTTTAACTGATAATAAAAATAGAACCGCTTCAAATATAAGAACAATTTTTCAAAAATCAGGAGGAAGTTTGGGAACTCAAGGTTCAGCATCACATAATTTTTCTCAATTAGGAGTAATTAAAATCGATAAAAATGAAATTTCGGATGAAAATATATTAGAACTTGCTATTGAGGCTGGTGCAAATGAGTGTAAATCGGATAAAGAATTTCATGAGATACAGTGCTCAATAAATGATATTTACAATGTTAAAAAAGAGCTGGAGAAAAAAATAAGTAATTTTATTTCGACAGGAATAGAGTGGGTGCCTTTAAATGCAATTGAAATTTCAGAGGAGAAAAAAAAGGAGCTAATTAATTTTTTTGAAATATTGGAAGACGATGATGATGTGCAAAATATTTATTCAAATGTTAAATTTTCAAACTAGATATAGAATATGCTTATAATTGGTATAGATCCAGGTATTTCGGGCTCAATTTGTTTTTTTAAAGATGGAAGAATTCTTGAAGTAATTGAAATGCCAGTCATGGCAGAGGGTAAAAAAAATAAAAAACAAGTTAACGGTGCCCAAATTTATAACGAATTTTTAAAAAGAATTAATAAAAAAGAGGATGAAATTAGAGTTGTTATAGAACAAGTTTCTGCGATGCCAGGACAAGGCGTAACTAGTATGTTTAATTTTGGTCAGTCTTTTGGGATTTTAAAAGGGATTTGTTCTGCAATGCAATTACCAATGTTTTTCGTAAGACCAGCTAAATGGAAAAAATATTTTAATTTAATTAATTCTCAAAAAGATGCTAGTAGAACAAGAGCAATTGAAATATTTCCCTATTTTTCAACACAACTCTCAAAAAAAAAAGACTCAAACAAAGCTGATGCTATTCTAATCGCAAGTTTTTACTATGAAACTTACCAAAAAGAAGATTAATTTGTAACTTTTGAAGTCAAATTCATGACACAATTAAGTGTGAGAAGACCCTATGGAAGCTGATATTTCATCTCAAGCAGTCGGACTTGCATCAAGCGCTGATTTTTCGCTTATGAATTTATTTATAAGAGCGGACATAATTGTAAAATCAGTCATTGTTATTCTAATTGCATGTTCAGTTTATTCATGGGCAGTAATAATTGAAAAATTAAAATTATTTAAAAAAATAAACCAAAGTTCAGAAGAATTTGAAACTAAGTTTTGGAATTCAAAATCTGCAGAGTCTTTTTACAACAATCTTCCAGGAAATGTAAATGATCCAATGTCTCTTATTTTTAAAGACGCTATGCAAAATCTTCTTAAAAGAAGATCTAAAACAGATTTAAATGCTAGAATGACTGCTATGTTAGAAACTGGGATAGAAAAACAAATGTCTAAAATTACAAAGGGATTTACTTTTTTAGCAACTGTTGGATCAACGGCACCTTTTATAGGATTATTTGGGACTGTTTGGGGTATAATGAATTCTTTTCAATCTATTGCAATTTCAAGGAATACTAGTTTAGCAATTGTAGCGCCTGGAATTGCTGAAGCTCTTTTTGCTACGGCATTAGGTTTATTGGCAGCTATTCCTGCAGTAATTGCATACAATAAATTTAATAATGACTCTCTAAAATATTCGCAAAAGTTAGAAAACTTTTCTAAAAGATTCTTAACTATTATCTAGAATGGCATTTAAGTTTAATCGTTCATCAAAAGAACCAATGAGTGAAATAAATGTGACACCATTTGTAGATGTAATGTTGGTCTTACTAATTATTTTCATGGTGACTGCACCTTTATTAACAGTAGGAGTTCAGGTTGATTTACCAGAAAGTTCAGCTGACTCGCTCCCAGAAGAGCAAGAACCTCTAACTTTAACTATAAATTCAAAAGGTGAAATTTTTATTCAAGAGTCAAAAGTTGAGTATGAAAAAATCATCGCAAAAGTGTTAGCAGTCTCAAAAAACCGGACTGATACCAGAATTTATGTGAGAGGGGATAAAACTATTAATTACGGTAGAGTCCTTGAAATTATGGGATTACTTTCTGGCTCAGGATTTACAAAAGTAGCTTTAATTTCAGAACCATACAAAGAAAGGTAATTTTTTTGTGAACAGGAGTATTGTAATTTCCTTTGTTTTACACCTATTTGTTATTTTTTTAACAGCAATGAGCCTTCCTTTTTTAGCAAAAAAACCAATTGATCTTCCTCCAATTGTTTCAGTAGAGTTAATTCAAATAACTGAAAAAACAAATATTCCATTTGCACCTAAAGCGAAAAAAATAATTGAAAAAGTAAAAGAAAAAGAAAAAAAATTAGTATCAGAACAGGCTCCACCTAAAAAAGTTAAGAAAACTAAGCCTGATGCTATCCCAATGCCAGAGGACAAAGTAAAGAAAGTTGAAAAAATAAAAGAAGACAAACAAAACCCTGAAAAAATTGACAATGAAGTAAAGCAAGTTTCTGAATTTGAAAAGGAGGAATTATTTGACCCAAATAATATTGCTGCTTTGATTGATAAATCTAAAGAGAGCAAAGCAGAGACTTTAAAGAAAAATCCTGATTTAAGCCAAGACCAAAATAAAAATTTTGAGAATACAGGACTATCATTAAGTGAAGAAGATGCATTAAAAGCACAAATTTTTGGTTGTTGGAGTATTCCACTTGGACTACCATATAATGAAAATTTACTTGTCAGAATAAAACTTGAATTAAAACCAGATGGGTCAGTTATTAAGTCAGAAATTTTAGATCATGCTAGGATGAATAAGCCAGGACAAGGATTTTATAAAGTATTAGCAGAAAGTGCTTTAAGAGCTATTAAATTGTGTCAGCCTTTAAGAGTTCCTAGCACTGGTTATGAAAGATGGAAGGAATTACAGTTAAATTTTGATGCAAGAGAAATGTTAGAAGGTTAGTATAGAAAATAAAAAAATGAAAAATTTTTTAATAACTTTAATTATAATCTTAATACCATTTAAATCATTTGGTCTGATAGAGGTTGATATAACCAGAGGTAATCTAAACCCATTACCAGTTGCAGTTTCTCCATTATCTATTAATGAGGAATCAAGAAAAAATTTTGAGAATATTCTTAAAAAGAAAAATATCGGCTCAGAAATATCATCAATTGTAGAAAATAATTTAAAGATTTCAGGTTTGTTTAATCCTTTAAATAAAGATGCATTTTTACAAGAACCAGATATTGCAAATTTAAAGCCAAGATTTGAAGATTGGAACTTAATTAAAGCTCAGGCTTTGATCACTGGAAAAGTTAGTTATGTTGAAGAAAAACTAAGAGTAGAATTTAGATTGTGGGATGTGCTAGCGGGCAAAGAAATGATGGCACTAGCATTTACAACTGTTCCAAATAATTGGAGACGTGTTGGTCACATAATAACAGATAAAGTCTATGAGAGATTAACTGGTGAAAGAGGTTATTTTGATACTAGGATTATTTATGTTGCAGAGGAGGGACCTAAAACTCAAAGAGTAAAAAAATTAGCTATCATGGATCAAGATGGTGCTAACAACAAGTTTTTGACATTAGGAAATGAACTTGTTTTAACTCCAAGATTTAATCCAACAAGTCAATTGGTAACTTATCTTTCATATTTTAGAAATTTACCAAGAGTTTATTTACTGGACATTGAAACAGGAACCCAAGAAGTTGTTGGAGATTTTCCGGGTATGACCTTTGCACCAAGATTTTCTCCAGATGGAAAAAAAATAATAATGAGTTTTGCTAAGGATGGCAATTCTGAAATTTACACAATGGATTTAGAGAATAGAATAGTTGAAAAAATTACAAATCATCCATCTATAGATACATCACCATCTTATTCTCCAGATGGTAAATTTATTTCTTTCAACTCTGACAGAAGTGGTTATCAACAAATTTACGTAATGAAGAGTGATGGAAGTAACGTTAAGAGAATATCTTTTGGTAAAGGAATTTATGGTACCCCAGTTTGGTCCCCGAGAGGAGATCTAATCGCATTTACAAAATTACATAAAGGAAAATTTTATATCGGCGTGATGAGAACTGATGGAAGTGGCGAAAGATTATTAACTGAAAATTTTTATCAAGAAGCTCCATCTTGGTCACCCAATGGAAGAGTATTGATTTTTTATAGGGAAACAAAAACAGATTCTAGGGGTGAGGGTTTTTCTGCTAAATTATGGTCTATAGATTTAACTGGCTATAATGAGAGACAAGTTCCTACTCCAACTGATGGATCAGACCCATCATGGTCATCTTTATTAAGTAATTAATAATTAATTCGCTTGATTTTTAGCCTTGAAAGATCTAATTAGTTGTGAAAAACTAAGTCTAAAGAAATATTGATCAAGGAGTAATAATGAAATTAAGCAAAATTCTAAAAAATGGATTTTTAATAGCGTTTGCGTGCTTAGCACTTTCTGCATGTGCTACATCAAAGAAAACTACAGGGCAAATGCAAGGCGATGTCTATACTGGAACAGATACAGTTGAGTACTTAGCTTCAGGTGTTCCTGATAGAGTATTTTTTGCAACCAACGAGTCGGTTCTAACTACAGCTTCTAGAGAAACTCTTAGAAAGCAAGCTGCATGGTTAAGAAAAAATTCTAAAATTACAATTGTTTTAGAGGGACATGCTGACGAAAGAGGAACAAGAGAATATAATTTAGCATTAGGTGAGAGAAGAGCTAATGCAGCTAAAGATTATTTAATGACTTACGGAATTTCTTCTGACAGAATTTCAGTTTTAAGTTATGGTAAAGAGAGACCAGTAGACTCTGGGTCAAATCCACTAGCTTGGTCAAAAAATAGAAGATCTGTAACAGTTAAAGCAAATTAAATATTCAATTAACATTTAAGACCTCTTAAATTATAATGATTTAAGAGGTCTTTTTTTTGCCATTATTTTAAAGATAACTTAATTGAATGAAATACTTTAAAGAATTATTGAAATTCAGATTTTTTTTTTTATTTAGTCTTTTAGTTTGTTTCCCTTCTTTCGCTGACAATCATAATATTTACGATACATTAGAGTTGATCAAAAAAGATTTAAAAACTCTTGAAAAAGCTGTTTATTCAAATTCAAGTGAATTCAATAACACTAATTCAGTTTCATCAAGTGTTGACAGTAACTCTGAGGATGTGCTTACAAGACATTTGTTGAAATTATCTGAAATTGAAAATCAATTTCAGGAACTTACTAATAAATTTGAAGAAATAAATTTTAAACTAGATAAGTTATCAAATAGACTCTCTAAAGTTCAATCAGATAATCAACTTAGATTTCAAGATTTAGAAACTGCTCTATCAAATGGTGAAACTATAAATTTGACTTCAAAAAAAAGTTTAGAATCTAATACAGAAATTTTACCAGGCTCATCTCAACCACAAGACTTAGGGTCAATATCTTATAAAGATAATTCTACAAACGATACGACACAAAAAATTCAATCAGTTGAAACGACTGCCACAATCGTTACAGAGACATTTCAAGCAGAAGAAAAAATTTTACCAAATCTTTCGGCACCTGAACAATATGAATTTGCAACAAGTTTTTTAAAAGTTGGAGATTATCCAACTGCTGAAAGAGCATTTAGAGAATTTGTAATTTCAAATCCTGATCATAAATTGGCAGGTAACGCACAATATTGGTATGCTGAAACATTTCGAATAAGACAACTATATACTGATGCTGCCTCAGCTTATTTAGAAGGTTATCAAAAATACCCAAAAGGAGAAAAAGCTCCTATTAATTTATTAAAGCTAGGTGTATCAATGATACAGATTGGAGAAAAAGATCAAGGCTGTAAAATGATAAGTGGTGTTGAAAAACAATACCCAGACGCAAATCAGTCTGTTATTCAAAAAGCAAAGTATGAGTCTCAAAAATTTGAGTGTAAGAAAAAAAATTCCTAAAATCTATAAATCAAAACTTTTAAATCAAAAAGTAAATAAAATTTTTAAAAAATTTGAAAAGTCATTCAAAATAGATACTAATTTTATAGTTGCAGTGTCTGGAGGTGCAGATAGTTTGGCTTTAGCTTTTTTAACAAAAGTATACTCTTTAAAAAAAAACTTAAATCCAAGGTATTTTATTGTAGATCATAAGCTTAGAAAAGAGTCTACTTATGAGGCCCTTGAAGTAAAAAAAATTCTTAAATCTTTAAAAATCAATTCTCAAGTTCTTGCTTGGAAGGGAAAAAAACCTACGAGTAATATTCAATCCTTAGCCAGAAGTAAAAGATATGAGCTTTTATTCTTTAAATGTAAAAAACTAAAAATTAGCAACTTAGTCTTAGGTCATCATGTAGATGATTTAATTGAAAACTTTTTTTTAAGAATGGCTAGAGGAAGTGGTTTAAAAGGACTCGTATCACTTGGGACAAATACTCAAATCCAAAATATAAATTTAATTAGACCTTTGATAAAATTTGACAAAAAAGATTTAATATTTTTATCAAAATTTATATTTAATTTTTACGTAGATGATCCAACCAATGATGATACTAAATTCAATAGAATTAAAGTTAGAAACCTAATTAAGGATTTTGAGGATTTTGGCCTTGATAAGAAAAAATTTCAATTAACAATTGAAAATTTAAAAAAGTCCGACCAATCAATAAAGTTTTATGTTGAAAAGAATAAGAAAGAGAACTCGATTTTTAACTATAGAAAAAATGAACTTATATTAAAAGAAAACTTTTTTGATAATTCACATGATGTTATTTTTAGATCTTTATCCGATTTAATTCATTTAGTGGGAAAAAAGCCTAATTTTGTGAGAGGTAAAAAAATTGAAAGTATTTTGAATAAAATTAAAGAGCGTAAACTAAGAAAAGAAACATTAGGAGGATGCGTCATTAAGATGGTAAATCACACTGTGATTTTAACAAAAGAAGGGTAAAAATAGACTTGTTAAATTTATAATAATTCTTATCTTATAGTCATGAATCTTAAAAACTTAGCAATGTGGGCAATAATCGTTTTTTTAACGATTGGTCTTTACAATATGTTTAAAAATCCTCAAGCTAACATTAAAAGTTCTAATCAAGTTATTTTCTCAGAATTTTTAGAATCTGTAGAACAAGGCGAGGTATTAAAAGTTGAGATTCAAGGAAACAACATAAACGGTGTATATGCAAATGGGAAAAATTTTAAAACTTATTCACCAAATGATCCTAATTTAATTGAAAAACTTTCAGAGAAGGGTGTAAGTATATCTGCTGCACCTATAGATGAAAAGATGCCTTCATTATTTGGTGTCCTACTCTCATGGTTTCCAATGTTATTGTTAATAGCAGTTTGGATTTTCTTTATGAGACAAATGCAAGGTGGAAAAGGTGGAGCGATGGGCTTTGGAAGATCTAAAGCAAAAATGATGAATGAAATGAAAGGCAAGGTAACCTTTAATGATGTTGCAGGAGTAGAAGAGGCTAAAGAGGAAGTTGAAGAAATTGTTGAGTTTTTAAAAGATCCAAGAAAATTTAGTAGGCTAGGTGGAAAAATACCTAGAGGTGCACTTCTTGTTGGTCCTCCAGGAACAGGAAAAACTTTATTAGCAAGAGCAATCGCTGGTGAAGCAGGTGTTCCTTTCTTTACTATTTCTGGTTCAGATTTTGTAGAAATGTTTGTTGGTGTAGGAGCATCAAGAGTTAGAGACATGTTTGAACAAGGAAAAAAAAATTCGCCTTGTATAATATTTATTGATGAAATTGATGCTGTTGGAAGAAGTCGGGGCGCAGGTTTAGGTGGAGGTAACGATGAAAGGGAACAAACTCTAAATCAACTTCTTGTTGAAATGGATGGTTTTGATACTAACGAAGGTGTCATAATAATTGCAGCAACAAATAGACCCGACGTTCTTGATCCTGCATTACTAAGACCAGGTAGATTTGATAGACAAGTTGTGGTTTCTAATCCAGATATAATTGGAAGAGAAAAAATCTTAAAAGTTCATGTTAAAAAAATCAAGATGGCTCCTGATGTAAATTTGAGAACAATAGCAAGAGGAACTCCAGGATTTTCAGGCGCTGATCTTGCTAATTTAGTAAATGAGTCTGCATTGTTAGCGGCTAGAAAAAATAAAAGAATTGTTACTTTAAATGAATTTGAAGAAGCTAAAGATAAAGTAATGATGGGAGCTGAGAGACGATCAATGGTTATGACTGAAGATGAAAAGAAATTAACAGCATACCATGAAGGTGGACACGCTTTAGTTTCATTTAACATGCCTATTTACGACCCGATTCACAAAGCAACGATTATACCAAGAGGACGAGCTTTAGGTATGGTAATGAATTTACCTGAAAGAGACAAACATGGTCACTCAATAAAATATTTGAAGGCAAGACTAGCGGTATGTTTTGGTGGAAGAGTGGCAGAGGAAGTAATTTTTGGAAAAGATAACATTTCAACTGGAGCAGGTGGGGGAAGTGGCTCAGATATCAATCAAGCAACTCAACTTGCTAGAGCTATGGTAACAAAATATGGAATGAGCGAAGAAATGGGCCCAGTTGAATATGGGGAAAATCAAGAGGAAGTTTTTTTAGGAAGATCTGTAACTCAAACACAATCAGTTTCTGAGGAAGTAGCTCAAAAAATAGACAAAGAGATTAGAAAATTAGTTGATGAGGGGTATAATAAAGCAAAAGAAATCTTAACTGAAAAAGTTGATGATTTACATAAAATTGCAAAAGCTCTTATGACATATGAAACATTAACAGGTGAAGAAATAGAGAATATAATTACTAAAAACCTATATCCTGCTGATAAACAAGATTTAAAAGTTGATGATGATAAGAATTCTTCTTTAGGTGCCATGGGACTTAAACCTAAGATTGTTCATTAATTTTAATGCTTAGATATTACACAAGAGTGTGTAATTTCTACTACGGAAAAAATTCAAAGAAATTAGTTAATAATAAAAAATCTATTCCACTTAATGGAGTCAAAGAAATTTCATTTGATCAAATAGAGATAATAACAAGAAATTCAAAAAAAAAAATTTTTATTAATCAATTAAAACATTTGCCTAAATTACTTAGAAAAAAAATTAATTATGATTTAAGAAAAATTAAATCCAAAAAAAAAAATTTTTCAAATTTTGATTTCAAAAAAACACCAAATATTTTGGGAGTATTAAATTTAACACCTGATAGCTTTTCAGACGGTGGAAAATTTAATACAAAAAAAAGGGGAATTAATCATGCGTTTAATTTAATAAACAGCGGTGCAAATTTGATTGATGTTGGCGGTGAGTCGACACGTCCAGGGTCAAAAGCAATTAAAGAAAATTTAGAATGGCTAAGAATTAATAAAATTTTAAAATCATTAATCAAAAAAAAAATACCAATTTCCTTAGACACGAGAAAGTCTAAAATTATGAGTAAGGGAATAAAATTAGGTATCAAATTAATTAATGATGTTTCAGGATTAGAATTTGACACTGAAACTTTAAATATATTAAAAAAATACAAAATACCATTTGTAATTCAACATTCACAAGGAACACCAGATAATATGCAAAAAAAACCCAAGTATAAAAATGAGTTATTAGACATATACGATTTTTTTGAAAAAAAAATAAAACTTTTAAGATCGAAGGGTATCAAACATGAAAAAATTATTCTAGATCCCGGTATAGGTTTTGGAAAAAATTTGAAACATAATATGAGTTTGATTCGCAATATTTCTATTTTTCATTCTCTTGGTTTTCCTATACTTGTAGGCAATTCAAGAAAAAGATTTATTAAAGAGTTATCAGGAAAAAATGATAGTAAATTAAGAAATGGGGGAACAATAGCATCATCAATATATCTTATGATGCAAGGTATTCAAATTTTAAGAATTCATGATGTTAATGAAACAATACAAGGCTTAAAGATCTTTAAAAGTATAATAAATAATCAATGAAAAAAAAATATTTTGGTACTGATGGTATTAGGGGAGCTACCAACAGTGAAAATATTAATGGAGACATGTTTTTTAAATTTGGCCTAGCTAGTGGAACATATTTTAAATCCCAAAAAAAAAGAAAACAAATTGCAATAATAGCAAAAGATACAAGATTATCTGGATACACTTTAGAACCAGCACTTGTATCAGGATTGGCATCAGCAGGGATGCATGTATATACTTTAGGACCTTTACCCACAAATGGTTTAGCAATGCTAACAAAAGGCATGAAGGCAAATATGGGAATTATGATTACAGCTTCTCACAATCCTCATAACGATAATGGATTAAAACTATTTGGACCTGATGGCATGAAACTATCAGATAAAATAGAAAAAAAAATTGAAAGCTTAATAGATAAAAAAATTACCAAAAATCTCTCGAAGCCTGAAAAATTGGGTAGAGTAAAAAGATTAGAGACAGGTACAAATGATTATATCAAGATATTAAAAAAAAATTTTACTAAAGAATTCAATTTAAGAGGACTTAGAATTGTAATTGATTGTGCGAATGGAGCAGGTTACAAAGCTGGACCAGAATTATTAAAATCATTGGGAGCTAAGGTGATTGCAATAGGAGTTAATCCTAATGGATTAAATATTAACAAATATTGTGGTTCTACATTTCCTGAAAAGATAAAATCTGCAGTTAAAAAGTATAAGGCTCATATAGGTATTTCACTAGATGGTGATGCAGATAGGATAATTATGTGTGATGAAAAAAGTAACATAATAGATGGCGACCAAATTATCGCTGCATTAGCAACAAGGTGGAAAAATAAAAAAATGTTAAAAGGTGGGGTTGTTGGAACATTAATGTCCAATTATGGCCTTGAAAAGTATTTCAAAAAAAAAGGAATAAAATTTATACGTGCTAATGTTGGTGACAGATACGTAAAAGAGGTAATGCAAAAAAATAAGTTTAATTTAGGCGGAGAACAATCAGGACATATTATTCTTGGTAAATTTGCAACTACAGGAGATGGTTTACTTGTAGCCCTGGAGTCTTTATTTGCCATTAGAAAGGGAAAAAAAGCCAGTGAATTTTTTGAAAAATTTAAGAAAACGCCACAATTACTTAAGAATATTGAAGTAAAAAATAAAAATATAATCAATAAAACTGAAGTTAAGAGATCTATTAAGCTAGCTACAAAATTAATAAAAAATAATGGTAGAATTCTTGTAAGAAAATCAGGAACAGAGTCTAAAATAAGAATTATGGGAGAAAGTGAAAATAAAAAACTTCTTATTAAATGTGTTAATATTATTTTGAAAAAAATTAGATAATTTGAAAATAAAATCAAAAATTTTAATTATAGCAGGATCTGACTCATCAGGGGGTGCAGGCATTCAGGCAGATATCAAAACTGCTACTAGCCTAGGCGTATATTCTATGACGGCAGTAACTGCAGTTACAGTCCAAAATACAAAAACTGTGAAATCAGTAATACCTGTTCCACCAAATGAAATTTATAATCAAATAATTCATACAATTAAAGATATAAGGCCAAATGCAATAAAAATTGGAATGCTTCATTCTACCAAAGTAATCGACACGGTATTAAGATCATTGAATGAAATGAAAGTTAAAAAGATTATTTTAGACCCAGTGATGATAGCCAAAGGTGGTTCCAAGCTTATTACTGACCCAGCTGTACAATTGATGAAAAAAAAATTATTAAATAAGGTATCTTTAATAACGCCTAATATTCCTGAAGCTCAAATCTTAACTGGTATTAAAATAAAAAATCAAAATGATATGATTCTAGCTGCAAATGAATTCATAAAACTAGGTGTACCAAATGTATTAGTTAAAGGAGGTCATTTAAAATCAAAAAAGGTATATGATATATTTGTTAACAAAAAAGAATTTAAAGTATTTTCAAATAGAAGATTTAATACTAAAAATACTCATGGTACAGGCTGTACACTATCAACTGCAATTACCTCTTTTTTTTCATGTGGAAAAACTCTAAAGAGATCTTGTGAGTTAGGAGTTAAATATGTAAATTCTGCAATATTAACAAACCCTAAAATTGGTATAGGACATGGTCCGATAAATCATTTAAATTCTATTGAGTTAAAAAAAATATATAAATAATGAAAAATATTGCAGTAGTTGGTTCGCAGTGGGGAGATGAAGGAAAAGGAAAAATTGTGGATTGGCTATCAGAACAAGCAGATGTTGTAATTAGATTTCAAGGTGGTCATAATGCTGGACATACCTTAGTTATAGATGGAGTAACTTACAAACTTAGACTGCTACCTTCAGGAATAGTTAGAAAAAATAAAGTATCAATTATCGGTAATGGAGTTGTTGTGGACCCTTGGGCATTATTGGATGAAATTAAAGAAATTGGAGAAAAAGGTGTGAATGTAAATTCAGAAAATTTCATGATCTCAGAGGCTGCAAATTTAATTTTACCATTTCACCGAGAAATGGATGAAATAAGGGAAGATGCAGCAGGTAAAAGTAAAATTGGAACTACAAGGAGAGGTATTGGACCTGCTTATGAGGATAAAGTTGGGAGACGTTCAATTCGAGTAATGGATCTTAGGTCAGAAAAAAATTTGAACCAACGACTAGAAACAGTTTTACTACATCATAATGCTATTAGAAAAGGTTTAGGTAAAAAAATATTTGAGAAAAATCAGCTTAAAGATAATCTTTTAAAAATTGCTCCCGATATTCTTAAATTTTCAGCACCAGTGTGGCTTAAAATTGATCAATTTAAGAAACAAAAGAAAAAAATATTATTTGAAGGTGCACAAGGAATTCTGTTAGATGTTGACCACGGAACATATCCTTTTGTAACTTCTTCTAATACTGTAGCCTCCAGTGCTGCAACAGGAACTGGATGTGGACCCAATTCAATTAATTATGTATTAGGAATAACCAAAGCTTATACGACAAGAGTAGGTGAGGGACCTTTCCCAACTGAATTGGTAGATAATATAGGTGAATTTTTAGGAACTAGAGGCAAAGAATTCGGAACCGTTACAAGTCGAAAAAGAAGATGTGGGTGGTTTGATGGTGTTTTGGTGAGACAGACAATAAAAATTTCTGGAATTGATGGTATTGCCCTTACAAAACTAGATGTTTTAGATGAACTGGATGAAATTAAGATGTGTGTAGAATATGATCTAAATGGAGAAAAAATAGACTATCTTCCAGCGGCAGTTGAAGATCAACTTAAAATCAAACCTATATATAAAACATTTGATGGATGGAAATCTTCAACCAGCGGAGTAAAAAATATTAATGACTTACCTGAGAATGCTAAAAAATATCTATTTGCAATTGAAGATTTTATTGGAGCGAAAATATCAAGTATATCAACTAGTCCTGAACGGGATGATACAATCTTAGTTGAAAATCCTTTTGAGATTTAATTAACAGGTAAAAGATTTTTTGATTTAGCAAGCAAAAGCATGTGTTTTTGTAATTTTTCAAATGCTTTATTCTCAATTTGCCTTACTCTTTCACGGCTAATCTTATGTTTTTTACTTAAATCTTCTAAAGTAGTTGGATCATCATTCAATCTTCTTGAGTATAAAATTTCCTTTTCTCTGTCATTTAAAACTTTAATTGAGTCTTTTAATAAATCTTTTCTTTGTTTCATTTCTTCTTGATGAGCAAATTTAAGATCATGGTCCAATTCTTTATCTACTAACCAGTCTTGCCATTCATCACCATCTTCACCAACTTGAGCATTAAGAGAAAATTCTTTTCCAGATAGTCTACGATTCATTGAGACAACCTCTTCTTTACTCACATCTAATTTTTCAGCAATTTCGTTTACATGTTCGTTTCTTAAATCACCCTCAGCCTGTGGTGCAATTTGATTTTTTAATTTTTTAAGATTAAAAAATAATTTTTTTTGTGCTGTTGTTGTACCAATTTTTACTAAGCTCCAAGATTTTAAAATATATTCTTGTATAGAAGCTTTTATCCACCACATCGCATAAGTTGCTAACCTAAAACCTTTTTCTGGTTCAAATTTTTTGACAGCTTGCATAAGTCCAATGTTTCCCTCAGAAATCATTTCGTTAATTGGAAGTCCATATCCTTTATAACCCATAGCAATTTTTGCAACCAGTCTTAAATGGCTTGTTACAAGTTTTTCTGCTGACTTAATATTTCCAGTCGTTTTCCAATTTTTAGCAAGCATGTATTCCTCTTCTGCATCAAGCATTGGAAATTTTTTTATTTGCTCGAGATATGCAGATAGACCACCTTCATTGCTTAAAATAGGTAAATTGCTATTCATAGTTGTTCTCTTAGACAGTTTATCTAATTAATATTAAAAATTTTTCAATGTTTTATTTACCTACATTTCTGAGTGTTTTTAGTATTATTTGAAGATCATTTGGTAAAATTGAGTTAAAAATCATCTGCTTATTTTTTTTTGGATGTAAAAAGCCCAATGTTTTAGCGTGTAGAAATTGCCTATTTAATTTCATTAAAATTTTTTCTAATGATGGCTCTATATCTTTAAGTTTTTTAAACCTTTTTTTATATTTATCATCACCAACTATACTGTTACCTAAATAATTCATGTGAACTCTTATTTGATGAGTTCGACCTGTCTCTAATTTACACTCTAACAAACTAAAAGTTGGAATATTTTTGTTTTCAAAAATTTCTAAAGTTTTGTAATTTGTAATTGCTTTTTTTCCTTTAGTGTTACTAACCTCCATCATTTGTCTATTTTTTGAGCTTCTCTTAATAAAGGTTTCTATTTTACCTTTAGATGGTCTAACTTTCCCCCAGATTAATAATTGGTAAACTCTTTGGATCGTATGTTTATTAAACTGATTAGAGAGGTGTTCGTGAGTTTGATTATTTTTTGCAATAACAATTAATCCAGACGTATTTTTATCAATTCTATGAACTATTCCTGGTCTTAGTTCACCTCCAATATTAGAAAAAGAATTTTTACTATAATTCATAAGTGCATTTACGATTGTATTATCAAAATTACCCGCACCAGGATGCATTACTATTCCAGATGGTTTATTTAAAACAATTAAATCTTTGTCTTCAAATACTATATCTAAATTAAACTCATAAGGTTTTAAGGAAGCTTTTTTTGGTTCAGGTATAACCAATTTTATTTCATCATTAAAAAAAATTTTTTTCGATGGATCAGTTATAACTTTATTATTTACTCTTAACTTATTATCAAGAATAAGATTCTTTATTCTTGTTCGACTAATAATGTCTTCTCTCTTTTTAATGAAAATATCAACACGGAGTTCATTTTCAGTCTCATTAACTATCAAATTTATTTTTTTTTCCATAAAATGATATATTAATATGATATGCGCTTGTAGCTCAACTGGATAGAGCGCCTGACTTCGGATCAGGAGGTTCTGGGTTCGACTCCTAGCAGGCGCACCAATTATTCACCCATATTTATTAATGTCCCTTTTATTCTCGCTTTTAAAAAAGATAGATAAAACAATCCTATTCCAAAAATTAAATAAATTAAATTTAATAAATAAGCTTGTTTTATATTTTCATAATCTACTATACCATTTATCAAAATATTTCTTGTTTCATCAAAAATGTAGACTAGTGGTAAGCCCTTTGCAATTATTTGGAAAAATTCAGGGAGGATATCTATTGGATAGTAGATACAGCCTAGTGGCGCAAGTAAAAATAATGATGACCAGGCTATATTTTCAAAGGATGGTCCGAATCTCATTAAACCTGAGCTGACAAATAAACCCAGTGTAATTCCAAATATATATAAACTTAGAAATAATATAAGTAGTGGAAAACCCAATTTTAAAATTGAAACTCCAAACAATGGAGATGTTAAAATTATTGCAGGTACTAAACCAATTAATGTTCTTATTAAAGCGGTAAAAATTAATGATATGATTATTTCTTTGAGCTTTAATGGAGCGATAAATAAATTTGTAAAATTTCTACTCCAGATTTCCTCTAAAAAAAGCATATTAAAACTTATGCTAGACCTAAAAAGAATGTCGTAAAGAATTGCGCATGTAAGAATTATTCCAAGTGTATTATTGTAGTAATCACTATAAATTGAAAAAAATTTGGAAATAAAACCCCAAAGAATAATTTGTATTGTTGGCCAATAAATCAAATCTAAAACTCTTGGCAAAGAACCTTTGATTAAATAAAAGTGTCTTAAAAAAAGGCCATACATTTTATTTAAATTCATATTAAATCTCTTGTAAGTTTTAAAAAAACTTCCTCCATATTTTTACGCCCGTGTTTTTTTATTAATTCCCCAGGGGTTCCTTGATCAATAATAGATCCTTTATTCATCATAAGCACCGAGGAACATAGTCTTTCAACTTCAGACATGTTATGTGAAGCAAGGAGAATAGAAGTTTCTTTTTCTTTTTGGTATTCTTCTAAAAAACTTCTAACAAAATCTCCTGTTTCAGGATCTAAAGATGCAGTTGGTTCATCAAGAAGAAGAACTGATGGATCATTAATTATAGATTTAGCTAGACTGACCCTATTTTTTTGACCAGAGGAAAGTTCTCCTGTTATTTTATTAATGAATTCATTAAGCCTTAATTTTTCACAAAGATAATCAATTTTGACTTCAAGTTCTTTTACATCATAAAGTCTTCCATAAACTTCTAGATTCTGCTTTACGGTCAATTTTTTTGGTAGTTCAATATATGGTGAAATAAAATTTAATTTATTCAACAATTCAACTCTTTGTTTTTCAATTTCAACGCCATTTATTAAAACCTTTCCTTTAGTAGGTTTAAGTAAGCCAAGGATCATACCTATTGTTGTAGTTTTACCACATCCATTAGGTCCAAGAATTCCAATAATTTCATTTTCATTTACTTTGAAAGAAATATTCTGAACAGCTTCTTTTGAATCATAAGTTTTTGATAGATTAATTATTTCAAGAGGAATAGTCATTAAAATTTTGAAGCCCTTAATAATCTATCATTAATAGTTTTGCCGATTCCTATATTTGGGATTTTTTCTACAGCTATAGATTTGTAATTATCTTTTTTTATTATTCTTAAAATAGTGTAGAGATTTTTTGCAGCTTCTTTTAAATCACCTTTTTTTGATAAAAAATAATAGTTCGTTTTGTTAATCTTACTTTTTTTAATTAGTAAAAAAGCCTCATCTTTTTTTATTTTTTTAACATTGAGTCTAATCGGGACTCCGGGTGAATAATGGATTCTTAATTGTCCAGGGGCTGAAATCTTGGAAGGATTTGTATTTATTGAAATTTTTTTCTTCAATATCTTTTGGATAATCCCAACTTCTAAACCACCTAATCTTAAAATTTTTGGTTTTTTTCTGAGATCAATAATTGTAGACTCAACTCCAACCGAAGATCTTCCACCTTCAAGTATATACTTAATTTTTTCTCCAAAATCGTCTTTTACATCTGAAGAAGTCACCGCACTAATCCTTGAAGAAATATTTGCACTAGGTGCTGCGATAGGAAATTTTAAATGTTTCAATAGAACTCTTGCCACAGGATGTTTTGGAAATCTTACTGCAAGAGTATTTTTTTTATTTGTTGCAACTTTCGAAATTTTTGATTTTTTTTTTTGATTTAAGATAAATGTTATTGGCCCAGGACAAAATCTTTTATATAATTTTAGAAAATCATCATTTAAATCACAATCATCTTTTAATTTTTTTAAATCATAATAATGAATAATCAGAGGATTATTCGTTGGTCTTTTTTTTAATCTAAATATTTTTTTACACGCTGTATCAGAATATGCATTCCCAGCAATTCCATAAACAGTTTCGGTAGGTATAGCAACACACTCTCTTTTATTTAAGAGATTCCTGGCTTTTTTAATATTTGCAAGATTAATTTTCATGTATTATTTGAGAGTATTATATGAAAGATAAAAATTTACCAAATGATTATAATTCATTATCTCTTGAGGAATTAACCATTGAGGCAAATAAGATGATTGAAGAATTAGAAAATCAAAAGGATTTAAGAAACTCTTTAGACAAATATCAAGATTTAATTAAACTCAATAATCTAATTGAGAAAAAATTTCAAAAAAACATTAAAGAAATAAATGAGAAAACAAAAGAAAAGATATCCAAGATTAATCAAAAAAACTATGCAAAAAAAATTAAATAAAATTGCAAATGATACAAATTTGTTTTTAAGAAAATTTATTGCCAAACAAAAAAAATCAAATTTAATAGTTGCAATGAAATACGGTCTTTTTTCTGGAGGAAAAAAAATAAGATCAAAAATTTTAATTGATGTTGGTTCTCTATTTAAATTAGATTATAAAACACTTATCGTAATTGGTGCTGCAATTGAATGTATTCATTCGTACTCACTAATACATGATGACTTACCATGTATGGATGATGACTCTATAAGAAGAGGCAAACCATCAGCGCATATTAAATTTGGAGAAGCTACCGCAGTTTTAGCTGGAAATTCACTTTTAACAATGGCTTTTGAAATTTTAAGTCATAAAGACCTAAGAATTCATGAAAAAACTAAGATTGATTTGATTAATAAAATTTCTGAAAGCTCAGGCCATCTTGGAATAGCAGGAGGACAATATTTAGATTTAAACTATGAACGTAAGAAAATTTCTCAAAAAAAGATTGAGGAGATGGAAATTAAAAAAACTGGAAAACTTTTTAGTTTTTGTTGCGCAGCACCGCTAATAATTAAGAAAAAAAACAAAAATGATATTAAGAAATTTGAAAATATTGGTGCTGACATAGGTTTGTTATTTCAGGTCGCTGATGATTTGATTGATTATAAAGGAAGTTTGCTTGTTGCTGGAAAAAAAACTGGTAAGGATAAAAAAAAAGGAAAAGCAACTCTAATTAGTTTACTAGGATACAAAAATACTATTAAATATGCTAATAATTTAATTTTGGGAATAAATAGTAAATTAAAAAAATATGGATCTAAATCAAGAAATTTGTCTGAAACATTAAATTATATTTTGAATAGAAATAAATGAAAAAAAAATATGAACTATTAGATAAAATTAATTTTCCATCAGATTTAAAAAAATTACCTGAGTCAAAATTACAAAAAGTTGCTGATGAATTAAGAGAGGAAATGATTGATGCTGTATCAGTGACTGGTGGTCATCTTGGAGCAAGTCTTGGAGTTGTAGAATTAACCGTCGCTTTACATTATATTTTTAATACACCCAATGATAAGTTAATCTGGGATGTGGGTCATCAGTGTTATCCACATAAAATTTTAACAGGCAGAAAAGATAGAATAAGAACTCTAAGACAAGGAAATGGTCTTTCTGGTTTTACAAAAAGATCAGAGAGTGAATATGATCCATTTGGTGCAGCACACAGCTCAACATCAATTTCATCAGCGCTAGGTATAGCAGAAGCAAACAAACTGTCTAATAAATCAGATAATGTAATTGCAGTAATTGGTGATGGGGCGATCAGTGCAGGAATGGCTTATGAAGCTATGAATAATGCTGGGGCCTCAAAAACTAAGATGATCGTAATTTTAAATGATAATGATATGTCAATTGCTAGACCGGTAGGAGCAATGAGCACTTATTTAGCAAAAATTTTTTCAGGAAAGATTTATTTTAGTTTAAGAGAGACTATTAAATTAATTATGTCAGCTTTTTCAAAAAGATTTAGTGCTAAGGCTGGTAAAGCAGAAGATTTACTTCGATCAGCTGTGACAGGTGGAACTTTGTTCAGTTCACTCGGATTTTATTACATTGGCCCAATAGACGGTCATGATTTGAATTCATTAATTCCAATTTTAAAAAATGTTAGAGACTCTAAGCATGAAGGACCAATTTTAATTCACATTAAATCAAAAAAAGGAAAAGGTTATACTTTCGCAGAGGAGGCAAAGGACAATTATCATGGAGTATCAAAATTTAATGTAAAAACTGGTGAACAACTTAAGAGTGCAAGTAAATTACCATCGTATACGAAGGTTTTCGCAAACACCTTAATTCAACATGCTAAAAAGGACAGTAAAATTGTAGCTATCACAGCTGCAATGCCCGATGGCACTGGTCTTGATATTTTTCGTAAAGAATTTCCAGATAGGACTTTTGATGTTGGGATAGCAGAGCAACATGCGGTTACATTTGCCGCAGGTTTAGCTACCGAAAACTTTAAACCCTATGCAGCTATTTATTCCACTTTTCTTCAAAGAGCTTATGATCAAGTAGTCCATGACGTAGCAATTCAAAGTTTACCGGTTAGATTCGCAATAGATAGAGCGGGACTTGTTGGGGCCGATGGACCAACACATGCTGGAAGTTTTGATACAACATATTTAACTACTTTACCAAATTTTATTGTCATGGCAGCAAGTGACGAAGCTGAGCTAGTAAGAATGATAAATACATCAACCGAGATTAATGATAGACCTTGCGCATTTAGGTATCCAAGAGGAACAGGATTGGGTTTAAATTTGCCTTCAATAAATGAAAAAATTGAGATAGGGAAATCAAAAATTATCAAAGAGGGAAAAAAATTAGCTATCCTTAATTTTGGAGCTAGATTGAATGAAACTTTGAAGGCTGCAGAAAATTTGTCAAAAAAAGGTGTGCTAATAACAGTTGTTGATGCAAGATTTGCAAAACCTTTAGACGAAAATCTTATTTGGCAATTAGCTACAACTCATGAAGCGATCATGACTATTGAGGAGGGTTCAATCGGTGGTTTTGGATCTCATGTGGTAAATTTTTTGACAAAAAAAGGGTTAATGGACTCTAATTTAAAATTTAGATCATTAACGTTACCAGATATTTTTATTGATCAAGATACTCCAGACAAAATGTATAAAGTGGCAAATCTTGATTCAGTTTCAATTGAGGAAAAAGTTTTAGATTTACTAAATTCCAATATAGTTTTGAAAAAACAAAATTAACCACACTGAGCTTTGTGTAAAAGATAATGATCTAATAAAACACATGCCAGCATAGCTTCACCTACAGGCACAGCTCTAATGCCCACACAAGGATCATGTCTACCTTTTACTGATATACTTGTATTCTTTCCAAATTTATTGATTGTTTTTCTACTTTTTAAAATTGAGGAAGTTGGTTTTACAGCAAAAGAAACAATTATTTCTTGACCTGAAGAAATGCCTCCCAGAATACCTCCAGCGTTATTAGATTTAAATTTTGTTTTTTTTCTATTTTGAGAAATTTCATCTGAGTTTTCCTCACCTGACAATTGAGCAGAGTTCATACCTGAGCCAATGTTGACACCTTTTACTGCATTTATACTCATCATAGCTGACGCTATATCAGAATCTAATTTTGAATATATAGGTGCACCTAATCCAGCGGGAATACCATTTGCTCTTACTTCGATGATCGCCCCGCATGACGATCCAGCTTTTCTAATACTTAACAAGTATTTTTCCCAAATTTTTAACATTGATTTATCTGGGCAAAAAAATGGGTTTTTAGAAATTACTTTATTATCCCATTTATTAGTATCACATCCTAGTATTCCAAGCTGGGTTACAGCTCCGGTGATTTTAAATTTTTTTCCTAATTTATTTTCTAAAACTTTTTTTGCCACAGCACCCGCTGCAACTCTTGTAGCTGTTTCTCTTGCAGATGATCTACCACCACCTCTGTAGTCTCTTATTCCATATTTCTTAAAATATGTAAAATCAGCATGTCCTGGTCTAAATTTATCTTTAATATCGTTATAATCCTTTGAACGCATATCCTCATTGTAAATTACTAATGATATTGGCGTCCCAGTCGTTTTTCCCTCGAAAACTCCTGAAAGAATTTTAACCTTGTCTCTCTCTTTCCTTTGAGTAGTAAATTTAGATTGCCCCGGTTTTCGTTTGTTTAATTCTTTTTGAATATCATCTTCTTTTAATGGTATTAATGGTGGACATCCATCGATAATACAGCCAATAGCTGGACCATGGGATTCTCCCCAAGTTGTAAAACGAAAAGACTTTCCAAAAGTGTTAAATGACATTATTTATATTGTATAGATTATTTTGTTAAAATTATGAATCAAAAAAACTCACTTGGGCTTAATAAATGCTTCTTAGATCTAGATAATCCATTTGAATTATTTCAAAGATGGTTTGAGGAGGCTAAAAAAAAAGAAATTAATGATCCAAATGCTTTAGCACTTGGTACCGCAAACAAAGCAGGTATTCCTTCAGTAAGAATGGTTTTACTCAAAGGGCACAGTGAAAAGGGATTTGTTTTTTATACAAATTTAAATAGTCAGAAAGGAAATGAAATTAAAGAAAACCCAAGTGCTACAATGTGCTTTCATTGGAAAAGTCTACTAAGACAAATAAGGATAGTTGGAACATTGAAACAAGTAGATAATCAAACTGCTGATGAGTACTATAACTCCAGAGCATATGATAGCAGAATAGGTGCTTGGGCCTCAAAACAAAGTAGTATTCTCCAAAATAGAGATGAACTTTTAGATGCTTTAGAGAGTTATAAAAAAAAATATAATGACAAAGAAAATGTACCAAGACCAAGCCACTGGTCTGGCTGGAATTTAACACCTTCCACAATTGAATTTTGGTTAGATGGAGATAATAGAATACACGAAAGATTAAAGTATTCTTTAGATAAAAATGGTAGTTGGATAAAAAGTCTTCTAAGTCCCTAAAAATCTCTAGACAAACTAAATGAAGTTAAATTTTCAAGAATATTTCTCTCATTACAATCTTTAAATATCGATAACGAGTTTGATGCTAAATTTATATAATGATTTGCTTTTTGATAACATTCTTTAATAATTTCATATTGTTTGATTAAAGATAACGTATAATTAAAGTCACTTTCATCTCTACTTTCTTTTAAAAAAATACCTTTAAGACTTTCCTTTTCTTTAAGAGTTGCTTTTTGAAATAATAATATTATTGGCAGAGTAATTTTCCCTTCATAAAAATCTTTGCCAATTTTTTTTCCAAATAATTTTGACTCAGAATTGTAATCTAAAGTATCATCGGCTATTTGAAATGTTAATCCCAAATTCCTTCCATAAAATTCTAAAGCTTCTTTTTCTTTCGATGTCATATCTGACAAAATTGCACCAACCTTGGTAGATGCAGCAAATAATTCAGCAGTTTTTGCAGAGATTATTCTTAAATAAGTTTCCTCCAACATATCTACCTCACCTCTATGCTGTAATTGAAGAACTTCTCCTTGAGCAATCTTTGAGGAAGTTGAGGATAATAATTTTAAGACCTCAATATTTCCATCATCTACCATCATTTCAAAACATCTGCTAAGCAAATAATCTCCAACTAAAACTGAAGAATGGTTATCCCAAACTTTGTTTAAAGTTTCTCTCCCTCTTCTGATAGATCCATTATCTATTACATCATCATGCATTAAAGTTGCAGAGTGAATAAGTTCAACACAAGCAGCTAAATTAATATCTCTAGTTCCTTTTGAATATCCACATAATTTTGCAGAACCTAGAGTTAGTAAGGCTCTTAATCTCTTTCCACCTGTATCAAGGTGATAGTTTGTCATTTTTTGAACTAAGTCTACGTTGCTTTCTAATTTAGACTTTATTTTTTCTTCAACTAACATCAATTTATCTTCAACTGAATTTTTAAGTTGAAAATATGAATTATTAATTTTGTTTTTTAATTGTACTACACTTCCCATTAGTTCAGCAAATTAGTATAATAAGTTGCTTTTTACACTTATCAATTGACGCACCTAAATCTTCAATTATAAGGTGTCTTTATATTCATAAAAAAATTCTATAAATATTAAAAATGCTATCTTTTTTTAAAAAGAAAAAAATTATTCCACATATTAAGCTGAGTGGTGTCATTGGCAATGTAGGGAAATTTAAACAAGGTATAGATTTTTCTGGACAAGAAGAGATTATCTCAAAAGCATTTTCTGTTAAAAAAGCACCATGTGTCGCTATAACAATAAACTCTCCCGGAGGTTCTCCTGTTCAATCACATTTAATTTATAGCCTAATCAGACAAGAAGCAAAAAAAAACAAAAAAAAAGTAATAGTTTTTGCTGAAGATGTAGCAGCTTCAGGTGGATATCTAATAGCATGCGCTGGAGATGAAATTTATGCGAACTCAAGTTCAATAATAGGCTCGATAGGAGTAATCTACTCTTCTTTTGGTTTTACAGAATTAATAAAAAAAATAGGTGTTGAGAGAAGAGTACATACTGCTGGAAAAAATAAAAGTACGTTAGACCCATTTCTAGATGAAAAAAAAGAAGACATCGAAAGATTAAAAAAAATCCAATTAGATTTACATAAAGATTTCATAGAAGTGGTTGAAAAAAGCAGGTCATCAAAACTTAAAAAATCTGAAGTAGAATTATTTTCAGGTGAATTTTGGTCAGGTAGAAAAGCAAAAGATCTTGGCTTGATAGATGATATAGGAAATGCAAATCAGATATTAAGAGAAAAATTTGGAGAGGATGTTGTTATTAAAAAATTCGAAAAATCAAAAAGTTGGCTTAGTAAAAAATTATCGTCTTCAAATGACCATGTCGATCAATTAGCAAATATATTCGAGGAAAAATCAGTTTGGCAGAAATATGGCCTCTAAAAAGAATAAAAAAAAACCAAAATTTCAAACTTTCCAAGATACAATTATTAATCTTCAAAAGTTTTGGAGTAAAAATGGATGTGTAATTTTACAACCTTATGATATGGAAGTTGGAGCTGGAACATTTCATCCAGCTACTACTTTAAGATCTCTTGGGCCTAAGCCATGGAAAGCAGCATATGTTCAACCTTCACGAAGACCTACAGATGGAAGATATGGAGATAATCCAAATAGACTTCAGCATTATTATCAATTTCAAGTTATAATAAAACCCTCTCCAATTAATATTAAAAAACTGTATTTAAATAGTTTGTCGGTAATAGGAATAAATCATAAAGAACACGATATTAGATTTGTTGAAGATGATTGGGAAAGCCCAACTCTAGGAGCTGCAGGTCTTGGATGGGAAGTTTGGTGTGATGGCATGGAAATATCTCAATTTACATATTTTCAACAAATGGCAGGTTTTGAATGTAAACCAGTGTCAGTGGAGATAACCTACGGCCTTGAAAGAATTTGTATGTTTACCCAGCAGAAAAAAAACGTTTATGATTTAATTTGGAATGATGAAGGTATTGATTACAGAGAAGTTTTTCATCAATCAGAAAAAGAATTTTCTGCTTATAACTTTGAGTATGCTAATACAGAAAACTTATTTAAAATATTTGACATGCATGAGAGTGAGGCAAAATCATTAGTTGAAAAAAATATATCTTTACCTGCATACGATCAATGCTTGAAAGTAAGTCATATATTTAACATATTAGATGCTCGTGGAGCAATTAGTGTTGCGCAAAGAGCAGAATATATTAGTCGAATAAGAGAAATAACAAAACAAGCTGCTACAATTTGGGTACAGTCGCAAACATAGAATGACAGAATTTTTTTTAGAGCTATTTAGTGAAGAAATTCCTGCTGGGCTTCAAAAAAATTTAAGAGAAAAAATTTTCGAAGATTTTAAAAATTTATTTGAGGAAAAATCAATAAGATCAAAAAAAAATTTTTCTTTTTCAACTCCAAATAGGTTAGTTCTAGTTTTTGAAGGCCTAGATAAACAAATTAAAATAAAATCTAAAGAGATTAAAGGCCCTAAAACTAGCGCTCCTGAACAAGCGTTGGAGGGTTTTTTGAGCTCAAACAAAATTAACAAAAAGGATTTATTTAAAAAAAAAACCGAAAAGGATGAATTTTATTTTTACAAAACTGTAGCAACCACATTAAAAACACATGATTTACTCACTGAATTCATTCCAAAAATTTTGAGTAACTACCAATGGAAAAAATCAATGAAATGGGGTGAATTTGATTTAAATTGGGGAAGACCATTAAAATCAATTTTATCAATATTTGATAAAAAAATTGTAAGTTTTAAATTTCATCATTTAGCTTCTTCAAATTTGACTTTTTTAGATAAAGATTTTGAGGAAAAAAAAAAATCTTTTGAAAATTTTAAGAAATATGAAAAATTTTTTGAAGATAATGGAGTTGTTATTAATCAAAATAAAAGATTAAAGATAATCAATAAATCTTTTTTAAAGATATTAGGGAAAAAAGGGTTAAAAATTAATGAAAATCCTAAATTAATGGATGAGGTTGTAAATTTAGTAGACAGCCCAAATGTTTTATTGTGCAAATTTGATAAAAAATTTTTATCGGTTCCTAAAGAGATTTTGACCCTAACAATGGAGTCTCACCAGAAATATTTTCCAACATTTAATGACAAAAATGAAATTACAAATGAATTTTTAATCGTAACAAATAAAAAAGACAAAAAAGGTTTCATTAAAATAGGCAATGAAAGAGTGGTTGATGCAAGATTAAGTGATGCAGAATTTTTTTGGAATAAAGATAAAACTCAAAATTTAGTAAAAAAGGTGTCAGAATTAAAATCAATGAATTTTTTTAAAGGGCTTGGATCTTATTTTGACAAAGTTCAACGAATGAGAAAAATTGGTGGGATGATTTCAGATGAATTGTTAATTAGTAAAGAGAAAGTAGAATTGTTAGCATCAATTTGTAAGACTGATCTTACTTCTGATCTTGTTGGTGAATTTCCTGAACTTCAGGGGCTTATGGGAGGGTACTTTTCTGAATATCAAGGATTTGATAAAGATATTTCTTTAGCTATTTCTGAGCAATATTTACCAATTGGGCTCAATTCAATTATTCCAAAAAAACCATTCAGTGTCACGTTATCAATTACAGATAAGATTGATACCTTAGTTGGTTTTTTTGGTATTAACGAGAAACCTACAAGTTCAAAGGATCCATTAGCATTAAGGAGAATTGCTCTAGGTATTATAAGAACCACTATAGAAAATAGAAAGAATTTGAAAATAAATGATCTTTTGAATTATTCCTCACGCCTTTACGATGACCAGGGATACAATCTCGAAAACAAAGATTTACAAAAAGAATTAAAAGATTTTTTAAAAGATAGATTTAGATACTATCTTAAAGACAAAGAAATACGTTATGATATAATTGAGGCAACTTTATCATCATTTTCATTAAATAATTTATTTTCGTCTTTTGAAAAAGCAAAATGTCTTAATAAGGTAATTAACACCCAAATTGGTAAAGACATCAATTCAAGTTATAAAAGAGCATCAAACATTTTAGATCATGAGATGAAAAATAACGAAATTGAAATAAATGATACAACTGATCCTGGTATTTTTAAAAGTGATTTTGAAAAAAACTTATATAAAAAAATTAATGATATTAAAAAATATTATTCTACCATAAACAGTGATGAAAATTGTGAAAAATCATTATCAATTTTAGCTGAAACTAAAAAAGAAGTTTTCGAATTTTTTGATAATGTAAAAGTTAATGAGGATAATGAAACTTTAAGAAAAAATCGTTTGGAACTTATTAATATGTTATGTAAAACGTTTCAAAATTATACAAATTTTCGATTTTTAAAGGCTCATAGTGAATAAGTTAATTCTTAATTTTAAGTCTAAAGATTCAAAAAAAATAAAAAATCCAAAAAATTTTTTAGGTGGTAAAGGGGTAAATTTATCTGAAATGGGAAGAATGGGTTTACCAGTGCCGCCTGGTTTTACCATCTCAACAAAAGTGTGCGAAATTTTTTATAAGGATAAAAAAAGATTAAATTCCAAATTACTTAGCCAAATAAAAAAAGAAATTAAAACAATAGAAAAAGATGTATCAAAAAAATTTGGAGATTTAAAAAATCCTCTTCTTTTATCAGTTCGATCTGGAGCAAGAGTTTCAATGCCAGGTATGATGGATACAATTCTGAATTTAGGACTAAATGACAAAACAGTTGTTGCTTTGGCTAACAAAACATCCAATGGAAGATTTGCGAAAGATAGCTATAGAAGATTCATCCAGATGTACGGAAATGTAGTCATGGGTGTTGAAAGTTACAATTTTGAGGAATTGATAGAAAATTATAAGTTAACAAAAGGTGTATTGCTTGATACGGATCTCGATGAAGAGGATTGGGATGGTTTAATAAATGATTTTAAGAATGTAGTTAAAGAAAAGACTAGTAAAGATTTTCCTCAAGATGTTTATCATCAATTATTCGGGGCAATAAGTGCTGTATTTTTATCTTGGGACAGCAAAAGAGCGAAAGTTTACAGAAAGTTGAATCAAATTCCTTCTGAATGGGGAACAGCTGTTAATGTACAATCTATGGTTTTTGGAAATATGGGTAATGATTGTGCAACAGGAGTTGCCTTCACTAGAAACCCTTCAGATGGGTCAAATGATATTTATGGAGAATATTTGATTAATGCTCAGGGAGAAGATGTTGTAGCTGGAACAAGAACTCCACAGTACATTACAAAGAAGGCAAAAAAAGAGGCAAAAGTTGATGATGCATCTATGGAAGAGTCGATGCCAGAAGTATATCACGAATTATATAAAATTTTAAAAAAACTAGAGACACATTATAAGGATATGCAAGATGTAGAGTTCACTGTTGAAAGTAATAAACTTTGGATATTACAAACTCGATCTGGAAAAAGAACATCAAAATCTGCAGTAAAAATTGCTGTTGATATGGTTAAAGAAAAGTTAATCAATAAAAACGATGCTGTTTTAAGAGTTGATCCTAACTCTTTAGACACGCTTTTGCATCCTACTTTAGATGAAAGAAGTTCAATCAAAGTTATAGCAAATGGTCTTCCAGCGTCTCCTGGTGCAGTAAGTGGAAAAGTAGTTTTCAGCTCAGAGGAGGCTGAAAGGTTAAATGATATGATGCAAGATACAATTTTAGTTAGAGTTGAAACTTCTCCAGAAGATATTCAAGGAATGCATGCTGCAAAGGGAATTTTAACTTCAAGGGGAGGTATGACTAGTCATGCTGCAGTTGTAGCTAGGGGAATGGGAAGACCTTGTGTTTCTGGTTCAAGTGAAATTGAAATTAATTACGATAAAAAAGTTTTTAAAACATCTTTGGCTGAGATCAAAGAAGGTGAAACAATTACTATTGACGGTTCTACGGGAAGAATAATTTTAGGTACAGTTCCAACTATAAAACCTGAGATATCAGGAGATTTTTCAAAATTGATGAGCTGGGCTGATAAAATTAGAAAACTTAAAGTACGAACTAACTCTGAGACTCCTCTAGACACTAAAACCGCTAGAGATTTTGGTGCAGAGGGAATTGGACTTTGCAGGACCGAACATATGTTTTTTGATGAGGAAAGAATTTTATCAGTGCGAGAAATGATTTTATCAAAAACGCTAGATGATAGATCTAATGCTTTAAAAAAGATTCTACCGCATCAAAAAAAAGATTTTATTGAGATATTCAAGATTATGCATGGTCTTCCAGTTACTGTAAGATTATTAGATCCACCATTACATGAATTTTTACCGAAATCTGATAAAGAAATTTCTGAAGTAGCTAATGTTGTTGGATCAGACAAAAAAGATATTGAAAGCAGGATAGAAGAACTTCATGAACAAAATCCAATGTTAGGACATAGAGGTTGTAGACTTGGCATTTCATTTCCTGAAATTTATGAGATGCAATGTAGAGCGATATTTGAGGCTCTTGCAGACTTAAAAAAAAACAAACAAAAATTTGCTTTTCCTGAGATAATGATTCCTTTAGTTTCAACTGAAGCCGAGATTAAAATAATGAAAGATTTAGTAATCAAAACAGCAAGAAAAGTTCAAAAAGAAAATAAAACAAAAATTGAATTTCTTGTGGGCACAATGATTGAGTTACCTAGAGCAGCAATTAAGGCTGATGATATTGCGAAACATGCTGAATTCTTTAGTTTTGGCACTAACGATTTAACACAAACAACCTTTGGAATAAGTAGAGACGATAGTGGTAAATTTTTAAATGATTATATAGACAATAAGATTTTTACTATTGATCCGTTTGTATCCATTGATGACGGAGTGAAAGATTTAGTCGAAATAGCGGTTTCTAAAGGAAAAAAACAAAATAAAAAAATTAAATTAGGTATTTGTGGTGAACATGGTGGCGATCCAAAGAGCATTAAATTTTGTTCAAAAGCTGGGCTTGATTATATTTCCTGTTCACCTTACAGAGTTCCTATAGCTAGATTAGCAGCGGCACAGGCTGAGCTTACGAAAAATAAAAATTAAAAAAATCAAATAATCTAGATTTCTAGTTTGAAATCTATAGCTGGGGCACTATGAGTAATGCTCCCGATTGAAATTCTATCTACCCCAGTCATAGCGATAGATTTTACAGTTTTAAGATTTATATTCCCTGAGGCTTCTGTTTCATAATATTTTTTGACAAGTTTTACACCTGCTCTAAGATTTTTAATACTCATATTATCAAACAAAATAGTATTAAATTTAAGACCAATAATCTTTTTCAGTTGCTTTAAATCATCCACTTCAACAGTAATTTTTTTTCTTTTTTTATTTTTTATTGCCAATGAAACTAATTCTTTTAAATCAGAACTAGCGATATGATTATCTTTAATCAAAAATTCATCACTTAAATTAAATCTATGATTTGTACCACCTCCTAATTTAACTGCATATTTTTGAATAACTCTATAATTTGGTAAAGTTTTTCGGGTACAGCAAATTTTGCACTTTTTTCCAGCTAGTTTTACAAATTGATTTGTTTTTGTAGCTATTCCAGAAATATGAGATAAGAAATTTAATGCAACCCTTTCTGCAATCATTATAGAATTAGCTTTACCTTTTATTAGTGCTATTACAGAATTTTTTTTGACTGTGGACCCATCTTTTTTTTTTAATATAAACTTAATTTTTTTGTCAACTTGCTTAAAAGATTGTTTTACAAATAACAAACCTGCAACAACTGCTTTTTGATTAGAAATTATTTTCGCCTCAATAATTTTATTATTATTTATAAGGTTAGATGTTATATCTCCAAAAGGATATAAATCCTCAGTTAAAGCAATTTTTACTCTGTCTTTGATAAACGTTTCACTTAATTTAATTTTTGACACGAAGTGTTATCTACCGATAGCAACCATTTTTTCTACTGACAATCTAGCTTTATCAATTGTTTCTTGGTCCATGATAATTTCACCGGTTTCATTTTCTAAACAGTCTAATATTTTTGGTAAAGTAATTTTTTTCATATGTGGACACATATTACATGGTCTTATAAATTCAACGTTTGGATTTTCAACCTGAATGTTATCACTCATTGAACATTCAGTTACCATCATTACTTTTTTAGGTTGATTATTTTTAACGTAATTAATCATTCCAGATGTTGATCCTGCAAAATCACTTGCTTTAATAACTTCTGGTGGACACTCAGGATGTGCAATTATTTTAATTCCAGGATTATTTTTCCTTATACTCTTAATTTCGTTTTCGTTGAATTGATCATGAACAATACAAATTCCTTTCCATGAGATAATTTCAACGTCGGTTTGTGAGGCGACATATTTAGCTAAATAGTCGTCAGGTAAAAAAATAACTTTTTTCACACCTAAGGATTTAACAATTTTAACTGCATTAGCAGATGTACAACATACATCTGTTTCAGCTTTTACATCAGCAGATGTATTTACATACGAGACAACAGGAACTCCTGGATATTTTTCTTTTAACAATCTGACATCTTTACCTGTAATTGAAGAGGATAATGAACAACCTGCCTTCATGTCTGGTAATAAAACCTTTTTATTTGGACTCATTAATTTTGCAGTCTCAGCCATAAAGTGAACTCCAGCCATAACAATTATATCTGCTGAGGTTTTTGATGCTTCAACAGCAAGGGCTAAAGAGTCTGCAGAAAAATCTGCAATACCGTGATAAATTTCTGGAGTTTGATAATTATGAGCGAGTATTACTGCATTTTTCTCTTTTTTTAATTTATTAATTTTATGGATATAAGGAGCATGGACTGCCCATTCAATCTCAGGCATAACCTTTGAAATTTTCTTATAAATTGTATCAGTTGCTAATTTTACTTCTTGATTAAAATCCATAAACAAAATTTATCAATTTGAAACCTACTTGTCATTGATTTAATGTGGGTCATATTTGCGGCCATGCTGAAATTGGTAGACAGGCACGGTTGAGGGCCGTGTGGACCTAGTCCATGAGAGTTCGAGTCTCTCTGGCCGCACCACCAAAAATTTAAATTTTCAACCATTCAGGTATGAATATTTTAAATGATCCATTTTTACTTTTTAAAATAAGATCTTTATTAAAATTTTCATTAGAAAATTTTATCAAAGCAAATGGATACTCTTCATTTATCAAAATTTTCCCAATTTCAATATCATTACAGTATACAGTTTCGCCCTCATCGAGCTTTCCATCAATTATCTCAACTGGCAATAACCTTTTAGAAAGTTTATTTTTAAGTTTAATTCTAGCGGTGTTTTCCTGTCCTACGTAACACCCTTTTTTAAAATCAATACCATTAAGTTCTTCAAAATTACACTCAATACCAAATAATTTATTTTTTAATTTATTTAAATTCTTTGGAACAATCCCAAGTTTGTGACTTTGATTATAATAGTCCTCAATTTTATCATCTTTTAATTCAAGTTTTTTTAGGGACAAATAAAGTTTTTCTAAATTAATTATTAACCTAGCACCCAAATTTTTATTTCTTGGATCTAGAATTATTGGATCTTCTCTATATCTTATTGTAAAACCAAGAACATCCTTTGAATTATTAATTGATAAATATTTTTTATAACCAAAACTCGCAACAACAAATTCATTGCTAAGATTAAGGATTTCCACTTTAGATCTTATTTTATATGAGTTTAATTGTGTTAAAATTTCTTCAGATTGAGATTTTTCACAATCAATAAAAAAACCTGACTTATGCTTCACAACAATAAATTCATAAAGAAATTTGCCTTGAGGGGTTAATAATGAGGCAAAACAACTTGAGCTATTTGTAACTTTATTAATGTCATTGCTAATTAAATTTTGCAAGAAGTCTCTAGCATCCTGACCATTTACATAAAGAATGGCTCTATCTTTTAATATATAAACACTATTATTCATATTTGATTGATCGTTAAATTTAATATAATAACTTTTTTTGTAAATGTTAGATCTAATAATCAAAGATGGGCAATGTTATATCAATGGAAAACTAGAGGATAAGGATATTGCCGTTAAAGATGGTAAAATATTAAAAATTGGTCAAATATCAGAAGAGGCAAAAGAAGTCTATGATGCTAAAAATAAAATTGCCTTACCTGGCTGTATAGATACTCAGACTCACTTCAGAGAACCGGGTTCTACAGACACAGAAGATCTTCACTCAGGAAGTAGAGCAGCAGTAGCTGGAGGAATTACAGCGGTATTTGAAATGCCAAACACCAAACCTCCAACCTCAAACTTAAAAGAATTTCAAAGAAAATTGGATCTTGCAAAAAACAGAATGTATTGCAATTACGCTTTCTATTTTGGTGCTACAGCAGGTAACGTTAGTCAACTCGCTGAGTTAAAAAATTTAGAGGGCTGTTGTGGGATCAAATTGTTTGTAGGTTCTTCAACAGGTAATCTCTTAGTAGCACTAGAGGAAGATATTGATAAAGTTTTTCAAAATAGTTCAAAGGTAGTTGCAGTTCACTCTGAGGACGAAGAAATCTTAAATAAGAATAAAAAATTGGTTAAAAATGGCGATGTGCACTCCCATCCTATTTGGAGAAGTGAGGAATGTGCAATTTCTTCGACTAGAAGAATAGTAAGGCTAGCAAAAAAATATAATAAGAAAGCGCATGTACTTCATATTACCACTAAACAAGAAGTAGATTTTTTATCTCAACATAAAGGTAATATTACTTTTGAAATTACGCCACAACATTTAACAATTTATGCACCTGATTGTTATGATAAACTTGGAACCTACGCGCAGATGAATCCACCAATAAGAGATAAGTCTCACTATGATCGATTATGGTATGCAGTAAGAAATAATTTAAATGATACAATTGGCTCGGATCATGCACCACATCTAAAAGTAAATAAAGATAAAGAATATCCTAATTCTCCATCAGGCATGCCTGGTGTCCAAACACTTATGCCAGTAATGTTAGATCATGTTAATCATGGAAAATTATCACTCACTCAACTAATAAATCTAGTGTGCGAAAA
This sequence comes from uncultured Pelagibacteraceae bacterium, assembly GCA_902523125.1. Lineage (GTDB taxonomy): Bacteria > Pseudomonadota > Alphaproteobacteria > Pelagibacterales > Pelagibacteraceae > Pelagibacter. The sequence goes on from CABYYA010000004.1 coordinate 47,715, forward strand.
TCCAATAAAAATATTTGGGATACAGAACAAAGGATACATTAAAGAAGGATTTGATGCTGATTTTACTATTGTTGATATGAATAAGAAAATAACAATTAAAAATGAGAATATAGAAAGTAAATGTGGATGGTCACCTTTTAATGATGTTGAATTTAAAGGAACACCTGTAGCAACAATAATCTCTGGTAAAATAAAGATGAGGGATGGAAAGATTTTAGGTGACCCTGAGGGTACCCCTTTAAAATTTAGTTAATTTTTACGGTAAAACTATTAACCAGTATTACACCAACAACAATAAGAAACAGACCTGCAATAGCCTGCCAAGCTAAAGTTTGTTTAAAAAAGAAATATCCAAGCAAAGCTATTGTAAATACTCCAAGTCCGCTCCAAGTGGCATAAACAATTGCAATTGGCAGTTTATCCATAACAAATGTCATCAAGTAGAATGACACTAGATAAAATACTGTTAAGCAAATTGTTGGAATAATCCTGGTAAAGTTTTGCGAAACAGGCAATAACATTGTTCCAGCTACCTCACAAAATATAGCAATAAGTAAAAAAGAATACGTTTTAACCATTATTTAGTATTTTATTTTCAATCAAGTCTTGTTTGATCTCATCAAGAATTGCAGGATCATCAATTGTTGGAGGCATTTTATATTCAACATTATCTGCAATTTTTCTAATTGTTCCTCTTAAAATTTTTCCAGATCTTGTTTTTGGAAGCCTTTTGATAACTATTGCAACTTTAAATGCAGCTACAGGACCAATTTTATCTCTAACCATTTGAATACATTCTTTAGAAATTGTTTCATTGTCTTTATCAACACCAGCTTTTAAAACTACTAACCCTATTGGCAATTGTCCTTTTAATTTATCTGCAATACCAAGAACAGCGCACTCAGCTACTGATTGATGCTCAGATAAAACCTCCTCAATTGCACCAGTTGATAGCCTATGGCCAGCAACATTTATAATGTCGTCAGTCCTAGACATAATCCAGATATAGCCATCTTCATCAATATGACCTGCATCATAAGTTTGGTAGTAACCCTCATAGTTTGACATATAATTTTCTTTGTATCTTTGATCTGCATTCCAAAGAGTTGGAAATGTACCAGGAGGTAAAGGCAATTTAACTACAATATCTCCCATTTCGTTTGGTTTAGCTAAAGTTTGATCTGACTTAATAATTTTTACATCATAACCTGGCACTGCTTTACAGGCTGAACCATATTTTGTTTTCATCATTTCAATTCCTGTGCAATTTGAGCTTATTGCCCAACTTGTTTCAGTTTGCCACCAATGGTCTATCACTGGAACCTTTAATAAATTTTCTGCCCATTTAATTGTATCTGGATCTGCTCTTTCACCAGCAAGAAATAAACTTTCAAAACTACTCAAATCATATTTAGAGAAGAATTTTCCCTCAGGATCTTCTTTTTTAATTGCCCTAAATGCAGTTGGAGCTGTAAATAAAGATTTGACTTTATAATCAGAAATGATTTTCCAGAAAGCCCCTGCATCAGGTGTGCCTACCGGTTTGCCTTCAAACAAAACGGTTGTGCACCCTTTAAACAAAGGAGCGTAAACAATGTAAGAATGACCAACAATCCAACCGATATCGCTTGCTGACCACCAGATATCTCCTTCATCGATATTGTAAATATTTTTCATTGTCCATTTTAAAGCTACAATGTGACCTCCAATATCTCTTACAATTCCTTTTGGTGTTCCCGTTGTGCCTGAGGTATAAAGTATGTAAGCAAACTCATTTGAATTCATCTCTATACAGTCAACATCTTTTGCATCATCAAGTGCTTCATCCCAACTAATTTCAGTAGGTGCATTTAATTTGACCTCATGATCTTTTCTTTGAAATAAAATCATCTTACTTATTTTGTGATCTGCTAGTTTGACAGCTTCATCAACTAATGGCTTGTATTCAACGGTTCTACCTGGCTCAAAACCACATGAAGCTGTGACTAGAATTTTAGCTTTGCTGTCATCTATTCTGCTTGCAAGTTCATTTGATGCAAATCCTCCAAAAACAACCGAGTGTATTGCTCCAATTCTTCCACATGCAAGCATTGCAATGACTGCTTCAGGGATCATTGGCATATAAATTATTACTCTGTCACCCTTACCAACGCCTTGATTTTTCAAAGCACCGGCAAATTTAGAAACTTTTGATCTTAATTCCTCATATGTTAGCTTACTTTTGTTACCTGTGATGGGACTATCATAAATTAGTGCAGTTTTCTTACCTTGACCTTTATCAATATGAACATCTAATGCATTGTAGCAAGTGTTTGTAACCCCGTCTTCAAACCATTTGTAGAAAGGAGGGTTTGATTTGTTTAAAATTTCTGAGGGTTTTTTAAACCAAAATATATCATCAGATGCCTCTCTCCAGAAATTCTCTGGATCTTCAATTGATTTTCTATAAATTTCTTTGAATTTATCCGACATAATAAAGTTGATTCGTTAGTTAATTTATTGTGGTTTTTAAATCACAAATTGTATTTAATTTTAAAAAATGAGTAAAATCAATGTAAATTAATGATAATTATGTCTTCTATTAAGTGGTTTTATTTGGTATTTAACCACAACTTTTGCTTGGGGAAGCCTAAGCTTAGTTTATATAAACTAAAGTAAAAACTAACTAAAGAGGGAGTTTTTTATGAAAAAACTTAAACTGTTTGCTCTAGCAGCTTTAGCCCTAGTGGGTTATGCAGGTGTTGCTAACGCGGCAGACGCAACGATGTTGATGCAAGACGACTTTGTTGGAATATCTTTTTGGATTATTTCAATGGGTATGTTAGCAGCTACAGCTTTCTTCTTCATGGAGAGAGGAACTGTTAACCCTGCATGGAAAACATCAGTAACTGTTGCAGGTCTTGTAACTGGTATTGCTTTCATTCACTATATGTACATGAGAGAAGTATGGGTTGCTACAGGTGACTCACCAACAGTATACAGATATATTGACTGGTTAATTACTGTGCCATTACAGATGGTAGAATTCTACTTAATTCTAGTAGCAGTAAGAAAAGCAAATTCTGGAATGTTCTGGAGATTGTTAATCGGTTCATTAGTAATGTTAATCGGAGGATACTTAGGAGAAGCTGGATACATCAATGCTACACTTGGTTTTGTAATCGGTATGGCTGGATGGATTTACATTCTATATGAAATATTCTCTGGTGAAGCTGGAAGAGCTGCTGCTAAAAGCGGTAACAAAGCTCTTGTAACTGCGTTCGGTGCAATGAGAATGATTGTAACTGTAGGTTGGGCTATTTATCCATTAGGTTATGTGTTTGGTTATTTAACAGGTGGTGTAGATGCTAACTCACTAAACGTTGTTTACAACTTAGCTGACTTCATTAACAAAATTGCATTCGGTCTAGTAATCTGGGCTGCTGCAATGAGTTCAGGAGCAGGCGCGAGAGCAAGATAATTACTAAGTAATTAAAATAATTTTAGGGCGAGTATGTTTTGCATACTTGCCCTATTTTTTTTGATCCCTATATTCAATTAAATGGCAAAAATAACATACATAACTTCCGATAATCAAACTCATACAATTGAGGTGCAAAATGGTCTTACTGTTATGGAGGGAGCCGTTCAAAATGATATTCCTGGTATCGATGCAGATTGTGGTGGGGGAATGGCATGTGCAACCTGCCATGTTTATGTCAAAGATGATTGGTTTAATAAAATCCCAAAAAAAGAAGATGGAGAAGATGATATGTTAGATATGGCATTTGAACCAAAAACAAATAGTAGGCTTAGTTGTCAAATAATTGTTTCAGATGAATTAGATGGACTTGAAGTAAACATACCATCTAAACAAGCTTAAATGAAAAAAACTGATGCATTAATTATTGGAGCAGGTCCAACAGGACTGTTCACTGCTCATCAATTAAAATTAATCGGTTTAGATTGTGAGATAGTTGATAATTTAGATAAAATTGGAGGGCAATGTATCGAACTATATCCTGATAAGCCAATTTACGATATACCCGCAGTACCGGAATGTACAGGAAAAGAACTTACTAATAATTTATTAAATCAGCTAAAACCTTTTGATATCAAATTTCATTTAAGTGAAAGAGTTGAAAAGGTAAAAAAAGAAGATAATAATTGGTTGGTAAAAACTAGCGGCGGTAATTCTTTTTTGACACCAAATGTAATTATTGCAGGCGGGGTTGGTTCATTTGAGCCTCGAAAATTTTCGCCAAAAGAGTGTGAAAAATTTGAGAACAAATCGTTGTTTTATTCGGTAAAAGATAAAAACATCTTCAAAGGAAAAACAGTTTCAATTTTTGGAGGAGGAGATAGCGCATTAGATTGGGCTATTGAGTTATCAAAAGAATCTAAAGTTAACTTAATACACAGACGAGATGAATTTAGAGGTGCACAAGCTACTGTTGACAAAATGCACGCATTAGTAAAAGTCGGTAAAATAAATCTTTTTACTAAATATCAAATGGCGAATGTACATGGGGAACAAATGATAAAAAATATTGATATCAAACATGATAATGATGAAATAAAAAACTTAAAGACTGAATATGTTTTAGGTTTTTTTGGTCTTATTATGCAACTAGGACCAATTACTAATTGGGGTCTTAATCTGAATAAAAAAACTATTGAAGTAGATACTGAAAAATTTGAGACTAATCAAAAGGGTATTTATGCAGTAGGTGATATTTGTAATTATCCTGGCAAATTAAAACTAATTTTGTCTGGGTTCCATGAAGGAGCTTTAGCAGCAAGGGCATGTTTCAAATTAGCAAGACCTAATGAAAAATATAGATTTGAATTCACAACAACTTCAACAAGCTTATTGAAAAGACTTGGAAAAAAAGAGTGATAGATCTTTACTCAGCAAATACACCTAATGGCAAAAAAATTAGTATTATGCTTGAGGAAATTGGATTTGATTACAAAGTAATCAAAGTTGATATTAATAATGGTGAGCAATTTAAAGGTGAGTTCAAAAAAATAAGTCCTTTAAGCAAAATTCCAGTAATTATTGATCATAAAAATAAAAAAACGCTCTTTGAGTCTGGAGCAATCTTGATTTACTTAGCTGAGTTAAGTGGAAAATTTTATAATTCTGAAGAAAGATTAGAAATCAATCAGTGGCTTATGGCCCAAATGGGTTATGTTGGGCCAATGTTAGGACAACATCATCAATTCCATCATTATAATCCTGGAAAAAGTAAATTTGGCGAGGAAAGGTTTTTTAAAATTTCTAAACGAATATACAAAGAGTTGGACGAGAGATTATCTAAATCAAAATATTTATCAGGTGATAATTACACTATTGCAGATATTGGGACATTCCCTTGGATAGCAAGACACGAATGGCATGATATTGGCCTTAAAAATTTTAAAAATCTTACCAGATGGTACGAGGAAATATCAAAAAGAGATGGTGTAAAAAAAGGATTTGCGTTTATGGATAAAAATGAGTTTCCACCCAAACCATATTAGTTTATTGAGCTAAGCAATCTAAACAAAGAGGCAAAAATTCCATGACCTGAAACCTCTATGGCAAGGACAATGATAATTATCAAAAGTATTTTTGTATCCATTAACTAAATACAATAAATAACAAAATTATCCAAAACAAACCATAATAATAATATATATACTTTTTAGTAAAATAATAAGTTACTGGATTATGAACTTTTTTAGTTTTTTTCTTTTTTTTAGTCATCTGCGTGAACTTTTTCATCTTTTTCATGTTTTTCTTGAGCAGCAATTGTATACTTTGCGACTGGTCTAGCCATAAGTCTTTTTAACCCTATAGGCTCTGCAGTATCAAGACAATAACCATAAGTATCTTCTCTAATTCTTGCTAGTGCTTTGTCTATCTCTGAAATGAGTTTAATTTGTCTATTTATAGCTTTCATTTCAACATTTTTATCAGTGTAGGAGCTCGCTTGATCTACAATATCAGCTGAAATGCTATTGTCATCTAAACTTCCATTATATAAAGCTTCATTATTTGCTCTAACCAAATCTTTTCTCCATTCTTGTAGCTTCATTCTAAAAAACACTTTGTGTTTTTCACACATGTATTTTTCAGTATCCTTTGGAATATAAGTCTTAGAAATTTTAATTAAGCTTTTAATTGTATCTTTAGCTTTTGCTACTGTAGTTTTAACAGGTATGATTTTAGCTGCTGTCTTAATTTTAGTTTTACCGGCAGTTTTATTCTTTGCTTTTACAACTTTTTTTTTTACTTTGTTGGTTTTAGCCATATTTTCAAATTGAATTCGAGGGAGTATATTCAGCAAAATATTGCTGTCAAGCAACCTTAATTATTGTAATTATTAAGTTATGATCAGTTTAAACAGAAATATAAATAATATATTTTTTATTTTTGCTCTATCACATTTATTAATTTGGACTGTTGTTCCAACAATAACAAATAAAAATTTACCCTTAGATGTGATAGAAGCATTAGCATGGGGTAGTAATCTAGATTGGGGTTTTAATAAACATCCACCGGGTAGCGCATTTTTTCCAGAAGTTTTTTTTCAGATTTTCGGCGCTCAAGATTGGGCATATTATTTTTTAAGTTCTTTATTTGTAGTTATTTCTTTTTATTTTGTTTTTAAAGTTGCTGATGAGATTTTATCTAGCAAATTATTAGGTCTTTTTTCTGTTTTAATTTTAGAGGCAATCTATTTCTATAATTTTACAACACCCGAGTTTAATGTAAATGTATGCCAGCTCCCATTTTGGTCTTTAGTTGTTTATTTTTCGTGGAAAATTTACTCTTCAAAAGAGATAAGATTATTGGATTGTTTATTAATCGGTCTATTTAGTGCAATAGGATTTTTATCAAAGTATTTATTTGTTTATCTATTAGCATCAATCTTTTTACTTTTTATGTATTTAGTATTAATTAAAAAAGATAGAAAATTTGATTTCAAATATTTTATCACTTTAGAAGTTTTTTTAATTTTATTAATTCCTCATTTTATATGGTTATATGGTAATGATTTTATCACAATTTTTTATGGCTTAAAAAGAACTGGTGTAGAACTAAGTTTATTAAATCATTTTGAACAGCCAATATTTTTCTTACTCAAACAAGTAGGAACACTTCTCCCGTTTTTCTTTTTGATTTGGTTATTGGTAAAAAAAATTAAATTTAAGTTTGATATTAAAGATAAAAAGTTACTTTTTTTATTAGCCATAAACCTATTACCAATTTTATTGATTTTTATTACTTCAGTAATAATGGGTTCTAAAATCAGAACTATGTGGATGACACCCTTTTATTTATATTTTGGAGTAATTTTTATTTATCTTTTGAAATCACAAATTAATGTTAAAAGATCGAATTCTTTTTTATTGGGATTTTTGTTTCTATTTTTTTTGTCTCCAATTATTTATTCTTACGTATCAATTTCTCAAACAGATAAAAGAACTGATTATCCTGGAAAAGAGATTGCATCTAAAGTTCAATTAATTTGGAGTAAAGATTTTAATGGTCAAATTCAATTCGTGACTGGAGACGAATGGAAAGCTGGAAATTTATCGTATCACTTAAAATCACGACCAGTTTGGGAAGGAACTACCAATACTGAGATATTGAAAAATGCATCACAATTTATTTGTGTTGAAGATGTTTGTTTGGGAAGATACTAAAATAGGATTATATTATGAAAATAATAATTTTGACCCCAGTATATAATGACTGGCAATCGGTATATAAATTAACCGATGAAATTAATAGCTTATCATTAAACCAAGATTTTGAAATTTTAGTTTACATAATTAATGATTATTCAAATCATGATCGTCCGGACTTTGAAAAAAAATTAGAAAATATAAATTCTATAAAAATTTTTAATATGAAAAAAAATCAAGGACATGCAAGATGTATTGCCACCGGTTTAAGATATATTTTTGAAAAAGATAATTTTGATTATGTCATTCCAATGGACGGCGATGGGGAAGATAGACCTGAAGAAATTAAACTTTTTTTGGATCAAATAAAAAAATCACAAGATAAACCTATTGTGGGAGAAAGAATTAAAAGATCAGAAAAAATGATATTTAAGATTTGTTACCAGATGCATAAATTTATCACATTAGTATTTACAAGCAAGTCAATTAAGTTTGGAAATTATACCTGTTTACCAAGATCATTTGTTGAGAAAATGATTAATGAAAAAGCTACTTGGAATAGTTTCTCGGGTTCTTTAAAAAAAATTGAAAATGATTTAATTTCTATTCCCTCTATTAGAGGTAACAGATATTTTGGACCATCTAAAATGAGTTTTATCAATTTAATTCAACACTCACTTTCAATTATTAGTGTTTTTAGAAAAACCTTTTTAATTCGTTCAGCATTATTTATAATAATTTATATTTTGATGATTAAAAGTAATGCATCTATAATCACTGCAATACCTCTTATTTTTTTATTAATAGCTGTTTATTCTGTGTCAAATTTGGCATTAAGAGAAAACATGAAGGAATTTAAAAATTGTTTAAGTCAAATAAACGATATCGAGAATATTAAATGAAAAAAAAAGATCTTTACTATGAGAGAATTCCAACAAAACTTCAAAGAGAAGATGTTAAATATTTGGGAAGCATGCTTGGAAAGGTTATATCTACTCAAGAAGGTCAGAAATTTTTTAATTTAGTAGAAAAAATCAGAAAATTATCAAAGGCAAATAAAATAAATCCAAATCAAAAAAAATTAAATATTAAAGTCATAAATGCTATAAAAAAAATCAATCCTCAGAATACTTTCAAATTAACAAGAGCATTTTCGCATTTTATGAATCTAATTAATTTAGCAGAATTAGTGGATGCTTCTAGAGTTTTAAATGATTATGAAAATAATAAAAAAAAACTACATAAGCAAAGTATATTTATTGAGGAAATTTTCGAAGATCTATTCAAAAAAAAAAATATTTCGAAGAACACAATATATAATTTAGCAAAAAGCTTAAATATAGGTATTGTTTTAACCGCTCATCCTACGGAGGTAAAAAGAAGAACTTCAATTCAAAAATATCATAAAATAATTGAGATACTCGAGCAAAGGGAATTATTAAAAAATTTTCCATCAAAATTAAAAATACTTGATAAAGAACTTTTTGATGAATTGACAATTATTTGGAATACAGATGATTTAAAAAGAGTAAGACCATCACCCTTTGATGAAGCTAGGTGGGGACTTGCTATAATTGAAGATAGTTTGTGGGATACAGTTCCAAAAGTGTATAGAAAATTAAATTCTATATTTGTAAAAAATATGGGTAAAAGTTTACCTAAAAATTTTAATCCTATAGTGTTTGGTTCATGGATGGGGGGTGATCGAGATGGCAATCCAAATGTAACTGCTGATGTTACAAGGAAAGTAATTTTATTATCCAGATGGGAAGCTGCAAAACTTTACGAGAAAGCCCTTACTAAAATAATAAGGTCTTATTCTATGAAAAAATGCTCAAAAAAAATCCAAAAAAAAGTTGGAAAATCATTTGAGCCTTATAGAGTTTTTTTAAGACCTTTAAGAGATAAAATTCGATTAACTCATAGATCTATCGAACAACATTTAGTTAATAAAAAACCTTTAAATCGCAAAAAATTAATAAGTTCTCGTGAAGAAATATTAAAACCCTTAAGAGTAGTAAGAGAGTCTCTTGAGCAAAACCAAAATGAAAATATAGCTAGTGGAGAATTATTAGATTTAATGAGAAGAGCTAAGTGTTTTGGCATTAATCTAGCAAGACTAGATATCAGGCAAGAGTCTTCTAGACACAGTCAATTGATAAACGAATTTGTACAAAGAAAATATAATAAAAGTTATTTAAAATTTAGTGAAGATAAAAAGATAGAATTTCTAAAAAATCAAATACTTGAAAAAAAAAGTCAAATTAACGATTTGCAAATAAGAAATAAAGAGAATAAAGAAGTTTGGTCTACTTTTAAGACTCTTGCTAGTGAGCCGAGTGAAAGTTTAGGAGCCTATGTTATATCAATGACAACCTCAGCCTCTGATATATTATCTGTAGTATTTTTACAGAAGGAGGCAAAAATCAAAGATAAATTAAGAGTTGTTCCTTTATTTGAAACTTTGGATGATCTTATTAATTCGAAATCAATAATGCAGACTTTATTTTCACAAAAATGGTATAGAAAAGTAATTGATAATAAACAAGAGGTGATGATTGGGTATTCTGACTCTAGTAAGGACGCTGGAAAAATATGTGCGAGCTGGCATCAGTATAAGGCTCAAGAGGAAATAGTAAGCTTAGCGAAGAAATTTAAAATAGAGGTAATTTTTTTTCATGGGCGAGGGGGATCTGCAGGAAGAGGTGGTGGACCAATTCAAGCAACTCTTAGATCTTTACCTCCAAAATCTGTTAATGGTAAAATTAGAATTACTGATCAAGGTGAAGTTATTCAGCAGAAATATGGCTATGAGCCCCTAGCTAATTATAATTTGTGTAGTTATATAGGTGCTGTAACTGAAGCTACTTTAAATCCACCACCGTCCCCAAAAAATAATTGGAGAAACCTTATCGAAAAAATGTCAGATATATCTAAAAGTTCTTATAGAAAAAACATCAATCAAAGTTCCGAGTTTATAAAATACTTTGAAACAGTCACTCCTCACAAGTCGCTTGGAAAACTTTCAATAGGCTCGAGACCATCAAAAAGAAAAAATATTGATAATATAAAAAGTCTAAGAGCAATACCCTGGGTTTTTGCCTGGACACAAATTAGACTTATGCTTCCAGCATGGCTCGGAAGTGCTGAGGCTCTTAGATATTCATATATTAATAAATTTAGAGGAACTTTATTAGACATGGAAAAAAATTGGCCATTTTTCAATTCAATGCTTGATACTTTAGATATGGTAATTGCAAAAGCTGATCCTGAAATATCGAAAATTTACGAGGGATATTTAGCGGATGATAGTTTAAAGAGAGTTGGAAAGAAACTCAGATTCCAATTTGATGTTATTAAAAAATTGAATAAGAAAATTACACCTAAAGAGATTGCTGCTATTAGAAAACAATTTAGATCTCCAATTATCGCTAGAAGTATATACTCTGAGGTATTAAATATTATTCAACCTACCGTGATTAAAAAACTTCAAGTCAATAAAAATCCGAAAAATAAACAATATTTAAACGATGCTTTACTAACTTCCATAGCTGGTATTTCGGCTGCAATGAAAAACACTGGTTGATAATTTTTTTAGATAGCCCTAATTGTTGGCAGACAATAAAAATCAGCTGTATCTATCTTAGAAGAATACTGTCTTCTCATATTCCATTTTTTATGAACACCTGCACTTGCAAGACTTAGTGTAGATCTTCCATACCTATAGTTGGTATTGTCAATTGATTGCATTAGACTTTTTATCTTTTCATCTTTTTCTGATGAAAATAAATTTTTTCTTCCATCGTCATTACGCAATCCTGTAAGCATGACACCCGCTTTTTGATATCGATACCCATTTTTGAAAATACTTTCTAAAATTGAGACTGCAGTTTTAACAGTTTCAATACTATTATTTGTTGCAATTGGAAAATCAATTGTCTTTGCATTTGAATAATAACCATAGTCTCTTTGAAAGGGACTAGTTCTGACAAAAACTGTAATTGCTTTTGCAACTAAAGACTCTGATCTGATTTTCTCAGATGCGTTCAAACAATAATTTGCAACTGCCTCTTTTAACTCTTGGAACTTTTCAATTCTTTTTCCAAATGATCTTGAAACTACACAACTCTTTCTTTTTGTTTGTGTCGTTTCTAAATCAATACACGGTACTCCTCTAAGTTCCATTGCAGTCCTAGAACTTAAAACATTAGAACATTTTTTTATCCAAGTGTTAGATTTGTTCTTAAGCTGTTTTGCATTATAAATTCCATTCTTTTGATAAAACTTTGTAAGCTGTCTACCAACGCCCCATACATCATTAATTTCAACTTTTTCTAAGATAGGATCTAAATTCTCAATGCTAATTAAACTTGTTACTCCTGATTGTTTTTTCTTTGCAATATGATTTGCAACTTTACTCAAAGTTTTAGTTTTAGCGATACCAATACTAGTTGGAATACCAGTCCACTGTAAAACTGTTTCTCTAATTTCTCTCCCAACTTTTTCAATATCAGAGTCTGGAAAGTTAGATAAATCTATAAATGCCTCATCAATTGAGTAAACTTCTATTTCAGTATTAAATCTTTTAAGCGTTCTCATTACTCTTCTAGATAAATCTCCGTATAAAGAATAATTTGATGAAAAAACTTCAACTTTATTTTTAACAATAATATCTTTTGCTTTAAAATAAGGTTCACCCATTTTAATTCCTAAAGCTTTTGCTTCATTGGATCTAGAAATTATACAACCATCATTATTAGATAAAACAACCACAGGTTTTTTTCTTATTCTTGGATTGAATAATCTTTCACATGAAACATAGAAAGAATTACAGTCAACTAAAGCTAATTTTTTAGTACGTAGAATGGATGACATAAGTCACAACCCCCCAAATAAAAACATCTTCTTCTTCGTTAATTAAAATTCTATTAGAAAAATCTTTAGAACCAGATGATAGAAATTTTTTATCTCTTTCTTGAACTAAAGTTTTAACCACAAGCTCATCATGAACATTTGCAATAACCGTTGAAAAGTTTTTTGGCTTTAAACTTTTATCAACAACCAATAAATCTCCATCGTTAATTCCAACATCCACCATGGATTTTCCCTGAACTCTGATAATAAAAGTAGCTGGAACATTTTTTGATTAAATGCATGTTCAGATCGATGTCTTCTTCGATATAATCAGTGGCAGGTGATGGGAAACCAGCACCAGCTTTATGTAGATAATAAGGAATAGTTAGTTTCATGTTCTTGTTTTGTTCTTGTTTGTAGCCCACTTATACAATGTAGTCAATAGGTTGTATTTTGAGTCCGTAATTGAATCAAAAGTGAATCAAAACGTGAACATCAAAACTATATTTTGTATGCTTGTGGATAACTTCAACCAAGGATAGTTTAAATTATCAAATGAAAAAATTAATTTGTCATTGTGGAGCTGTCGAAGCAGAAATTAATTTAGATGGAGATTTAGCTAAAGTAATAAAATGTAACTGTTCTATTTGTAAAAGAAAAGGAGCAATCATGTCGATGGTAAAAAATGAAGATTTTAAAATTACCAAAGGAGAGGACAAATTAAAACTTTATCAATTTCATTCAAAAATTGCCAAACATTACTTTTGTTCTGATTGTGGGATTTATACTCATCACAATCCAAGGATTAACCCAGCAATGACTGGATTTAATGTTGGATGTATTGATGAAATAAATACTTTTGATATAAAAGAAGTTCCTGTAAACGATGGTCAAAATCATCCATTAGATAAAAAGTAATTTTCATGCAACAATTTAGTTTATGTTTCAGTAAGGTAAAAAAAGACTGTTTAAAGTTCATTAAATCTCAAGAGACAAAAGTCGATAAATTTAAAAATAAAGAAAGAATGATTAAATCTTTCTTAATTCCATTGTGTTTTTGGATTAATAAAAAAGCTGATAAAAAAAGACCATATTTTGTAGGTTTAGCAGGAGGCCAGGGAACAGGTAAAACTACAATTAGTTCTTTAATCAGAATTATTTTAACTAAATACTTTAAATTAAATGTTTTTAGGATTTCAATAGATGATTTTTATAAAACAAGAAAAGAGCGAATAAACTTATCAAAAAGAGTTCATCCCATACTTTTAACTAGAGGAGTTCCTGGAACACATGATATAAATATGATGTTAAATTTCTTCAGAAAGTCAAAAAGTAAGAAATTTAAAAGGTTAAAATTACCAACATTCAATAAAGCTATCGATGACAGGTATAACAAAAAAAATGGTATGATTTGAAAAAAAGACCAGATGTAATCATTTTTGAGGGGTGGTGTGTTGGTGCAAAATCTGAGAAAAATACCACTTTAAATAAAGCAATAAATTCGTTGGAGAGAGCAAAAGATCAAAAAAAAATTTGGAGAAAACATGTAAACCATCAACTAAAATCAAAGTACAAAAACTTATACTCACAATTAAATTGTTTAATTTACCTTAAGGCAAAAAATTTTAGTTTATTACAGAAATGGAGATTAAAACAAGAGAGGAAACTTTGGGTGAAAAGTAAAGCGAAATTAAAAATAATGAGCAGAGGGGATGTATTAAATTTTATGCAAACTTATCAAAGAATAACCCAAAATATGTTTAGAAATATGCCTAAGTATGCGTCAGTAATATTTAATTTAAATAGTAACCATCAAATTAATTCTGCTGTATATAAAAAGAAATGATTAGGATTATAATTATAATTATAAGCTTTGTGTTTTTAATTAGCAATGCTAACGCTGAAACTTTTTCTGCAGCATTAAAAAAAGCTTATAATGACAACAATGAGTTAAACGCTGAAAGAGAAAGCTTAAAAATTTCTGAGCAAGAACTGAAAATTTCGATGAGTTCATATTTGCCAACAGCAACCTTAAGTGGAAGTAAAAGCTCAGAGAACACCAATAAGCTAACCAATCAGAACGGAACAGATGCAACAATTTCAGATGTAGACCCAACTGTTCAATCATTAACAATTACCCAAACATTAATAGATTTTGGGAGAGGTGCTGAGTTAAGTAAAAGTAAAATTGGTATTGAATTAGCTAAAGCAAAGCTTTTAAAAAAAGAGCAAGAAATTTTATATAAATCAATTGAAGCTTATACTGGGTTAATTTCAGCTAACGAAAAACTGAAGATTAATAGATCCAATGTTAATCTGTTAGATCGACAGGTCGAAACAGATAGAATTAGACTTGAGCGAGGAAATATATCCTTATCAGATGTTGCTCAATCTGAGTCTTCTTTAGCTGGAGCACAAGCAAAATTGATTCAAGCTGAAAACGATTTTTTAACCAGTAAGCTAAATTATGAAAATGTGATTGGTACTATTAATGATACAGAGGTACTAGATAAATCATCTATCGTAATAAATAATTTGCCGAATGAACTAAATTCAGCAATAGAGATATCAAAAAATGGTAATCCAGACTTAATTATAGCTCAACTTGAGTATGAACAATCAAAAAAAGATACAACTAGCGCAAGATCTGATTTAGCTCCAATGGCGACCTTATCTTTTGATAGATCAAAAACAGATGATCTAAGTTCTACCTATGACGAAAAAGAAAAAGACACTTTAAAAGCAACTGTCACATGGCCATTTTTCTCAGGCGGTAAGAATTACGCAAATTTGAATAAAAATAAAAGTTTGGAGACACAAAAAAATCTTCTTTTAAATAATATGATCAAAAAAAATCAAACAAATGTTGCTAGTGCCTGGTCAAATTATCAATCAAATAAAAGTCTACTTAATTCAGTAAGAGCTCAGGTAAATGCTGCAGAAATTGCAAACGAGGGAATTGTAGCTGAATATAATAGTGGCTCAGACAGAACTACTTTAGAGGTTATTCAATCTAATTCTTTATTATTGAATGCTCAGATTTCGTTAGCAGACTCTGAGAGAAACTATATTCTTTCGCAGTTTAATCTTTTAAAATCTATCGGGTTGCTCAATAGCGGGTATCTTAAATTAAGATAATATTTAGGCTTTTTAGGTTCAAATAAATAAGTCTTGCCAATGAGAACAAAATGTGTACATTTATAAAGGTGATTCGAGTGACAAAAATATTAAAAAAAGAGGCAAAAAATGACTAAAAATAACTTAAAAGTAGTTAAATCTACTAAAGACAAAGATTTGGATAATAAAGAGAAAAATAAAGCTTTAGACGCAGCAATCAGCCAAATCACAGATAATTTTGGAAAAGGTTCTGTAATGAAGCTTGGTGAAAAAAGAGCAATGGATATCGAGTCGATATCTACAGGTTCTTTAAGTTTAGATTTAGCTTTAGGAATAGGCGGTTTACCTAAAGGAAGAATTGTTGAAGTTTATGGACCAGAGTCTTCTGGAAAAACAACATTAGCATTACAAGTTGTTGCTGAAGCTCAAAAAGCTGGTGGAATTTGTGCATTCGTTGATGCAGAGCATGCTTTAGATCCAGTTTATGCAAAAAAATTAGGTGTAAATACTGAGGAACTTTTAATTTCACAACCAGACGCAGGCGAGCAAGCTTTAGAAATAGCTGATACACTAGTAAAATCAGGCTCTATTTCAGTTATCGTAATTGACTCTGTTGCAGCTTTAACTCCAAGAGCTGAAATTGAAGGTGAGATGGGTGATCATCACGTTGGTCTTCAATCAAGATTAATGAGTCAGGCTTTAAGAAAATTAACTGGTTCAATTTCAAATACCAACACTATGATGATTTTCATTAACCAAATCAGAATGAAAATAGGAGTTATGTTTGGAAGTCCTGAAACAACATCAGGTGGAAACGCACTTAAGTTTTATTCATCTGTGAGAATGGACATTAGAAGAATTGGTGCCATCAAAGATAAAGATGAAATCATTGGTAACTCTACTAGAGTCAAAGTAGTTAAGAATAAAGTTGCACCACCATTTAAAGTTGTTGAGTTCGATTTAATGTATGGAAGAGGAATTAGTAAAATGGGTGAGTTAGTAGACCTAGGTTCTAAAGCTGACATTATTGAAAAATCAGGAGCATGGTATGCTTACAAGGGTGAAAAAATTGGGCAAGGAAGAGAAAACGCTAAAGTTTATTTAGCTCAAAATCCACAAGTTGCTGCAGAAATTGAAATGGCAATTAGAGAAAAAGCAGGTGTGATTTCTAAAAAAATTGAGGGAAATCCGTTAAGTCCTGAAAAAATTGAAAAAGAGAAGAAAGTAGCAGAAAAAGAAGAAGCAGAAAAAGAAGCTACTTCTCCTAAAAAGAACTAGAATTAAAGGTCATCTTTAAATTATAAAGGCGCTTATTATAAGCGCCTTTCCCCCTTATCGTTATCTAGACATAGAACAAAAAAGCTGTATTTTAAAAATATGGCAGACAAATCATTAAATGAAATAAGAAGTACTTTTCTTAAATACTTCGAGAAAAACGATCATAAGATTGTCGAGTCTAGTAATCTAGTGCCAAACAATGATCCAACATTGATGTTTGCAAACTCTGGAATGGTTCAGTTTAAAAATGTATTTACTGGTTTAGAAAAAAGAGATTATCAAAGGGCAACTACTTCACAAAAATGTGTAAGAGCAGGTGGTAAGCACAATGATTTAGAAAATGTTGGTTATACACCAAGACACCATACTTTTTTTGAAATGTTAGGAAACTTTTCTTTTGGAGATTATTTCAAAGAAAGAGGAATTGAACTTGCATGGAACTTAATCACCAAAGACTTTGGTTTGGATAAAAACAGAATTTATGTAACTGTTTTTCATGAGGACGATGAAGCTTTCAATTATTGGAAGAAAATAGCGGGTTTTAGCAATGATAGAATAATTAGAATTTCAACATCAGATAACTTTTGGTCAATGGGGGAGACAGGACCTTGTGGACCTTGTTCAGAAATATTTTATGATCATGGTGATCATTTAAAAGGGGGCTTACCAGGAACTAAAGATCAAGACGGAGATCGTTTTATTGAAATTTGGAATCTAGTTTTCATGCAATATGAACAAGTTTCAAAAGATAAAAGAATAGATTTACCAAAACCATCTGTTGACACAGGGATGGGGTTAGAGAGAATTGCAGCTCTTTTACAAGGTACACATGATAATTATCAAACTGATCACTTTAAGAAATTAATAAGCTCCATATCTGACGTAACTAAAGTGAAACAAGAGGATAAAAATATATCCAGTTTTAGAGTGATAGCTGATCACTTAAGAGCAAGCTCATTTCTTTTAGCTGAAGGTGTTCTTCCTTCAAATGAGGGTCGTGGATATGTTCTTAGAAGAATTATGAGAAGAGGAATGAGACATTCTCATTTGTTAGGATCAAAAGAACCAATCTTTTATAAAACTTTCGACACTTTAAAAAAAGAGATGTTAGGAAATTATCCAGAGCTTGAGAGGTCTCAATCTTTAATCAAAGAAACGCTAAGGATGGAAGAAGAAAAATTTTTAGTTTTACTTGATAGAGGTATCAAAATTTTAAATGATGAAATTTCAAAAATAGATAAAGTTTTACCTGGTGATGTAGCATTCAAATTATACGACACCTATGGTTTTCCATTAGATCTTACAGAAGACATCTTAAAGAATAAATCATTAAAAGTTGATCATAAGAAATTTGATGAATTGATGAGAAAAAGTAAAGAACTTGCAAAAAAGAACTGGAAAGGTTCTGGAGATAGTTCTGAGGAAACAATATGGTTTTCAATTAAAGATAAAGCTGGTCCGACAGAATTTTTAGGTTACGAGTTTAATCAGTCTGAAGGAATTGTATTAAATTTAATTAAAGATAATAAAGAGGTAAAATCTTTATCTACTGGTGAAGAAGGGATGATCATTACTAATCAAACTCCTTATTACGGTGAGTCAGGAGGACAAATCGGAGACAAAGGAACAATCGTTTCTGGTAATTCTATTTTTGAAGTAGAGGATACACAGAAAAAACTTGGAGACTTATTTGTTCATTATGGATCTTTAAAAACTGGAGAAATAAAGATTGGCGACGTAATTGAAATGAAAATAGATGTTGAAAGAAGAAATAATTTAAAAGCTTACCATTCTGCTACACACTTACTTCACGAGTCATTAAGAAGAACCTTAGGTAAACATGTTATGCAAAAAGGATCATTAGTTGCTCCAGACAGATTAAGATTTGACTTTAGTCACATGAAACCAATTACTAATGAAGAGTTAGAAACTATTGATAAGTTAGTTAATGAATATATTTCAAATAGTTCTGAAGTTACAACAAGAATTATGACACCAAAAGCTGCAATCGAAAAAGGTGCGCTAGCTTTCTTTGGAGAAAAATATGGAGAAGAAGTTCGTGTGGTTTCAATGGGTAAGGAAAAGGAAGCATACTTTTCAACAGAGTTATGTGGAGGAACGCATGTCAAAAATACTGGTGATATTGGAAAATTTAAAACTGTAAGTCAATCGTCTATCGCTGCAGGTGTTAGAAGAGTTGAAGCCCTAAGAGATAAACAACTTGAGGATTTTATTAGGAATAAAGAAAAATTATCAACTTTATCCACTCAAAAAGATGAAGAAACGATTAAAGATTTGTCATCGCACATTATCAAACTTGGAGGCAAACCAAATGTTGATAACAAAGATTTAAAAGAAATCATAAAAAATCTTTCACGACAACTTGAACAACTAAATGTTAGTTCAGTTCTTCAAGATAAAACTAAAAACATTATTAAAGATGATAAGATAAATAATATAAAAGTTAGATTTCAAAAAGTGCGAGATTTACCTCCTAAAGATTTAAGAAAATTAGTTGATAATGGTAAAAAAGAATTAGGTGATGGTATTGTAATTGTTTTTGCAAGCAGTGAAGACAAGGTTGGCTTGGCAGTTGGTATTACCAATAAATTAGTCGATAAATATGATGCAGTAAAATTTGCAAAATTAGGATCAGAGACAATTGGTGGAAAAGGTGGCGGTGGTAGAAAAGATTTTGCTCAAGCAGGAGGTCAAGATAAGAGCAAAATTGATGAAGCTATTGAAAAAATTAAGTCCTTAATTTAATTTCTTTTTTAAATTATTATCAATTTCATCTAGAAATTGATTTGTAGTTAAGTACTTACTTGATGGCCCAACTAATATTGCTAAATCTTTGGTCATAGAACCACTTTCAACACAGTTGATACAAACTTGCTCAAGGGTATTAGAAAACTTTATAAGATCATCATTTCCATCCAATTTACCTCGGTGAGCTAAACCTCTTGTCCAAGCAAAAATTGAGGCGATTGGATTAGTTGAAGTTTCTTTTCCTTGTTGATGCAATCTATAATGTCTTGTAACCGTACCATGGGCTGCCTCAGCTTCCATAATTTTTCCATCAGGAGTTAAGAGTGTACTTGTCATTAGGCCTAAAGAACCATAACCCTGTGCCATAGTATCAGACTGAACATCACCATCGTAATTTTTACAAGCCCAAATATATTTTCCACTCCATTTCATTGCACATGCGACCATGTCGTCAATTAATCTATGTTCATAGGTAATTTTTTCCTTATCAAATTTTTCTTTAAATTCTTTACTAAACACATCTTCAAAAATATCTTTAAAACGTCCATCGTACTTCTTAAGGATTGTATTTTTTGTTGAAAGATAGACTGGCCATTTTTTAATTAAACCGTAGTTAAAACAAGATCTTGCAAAGTCTTCGATGGATTTATCTAAGTTATACATAGAAAGGGCAACTCCTGGTCCAGTAAAATTAAATACTTCGTACTTAATTTCATCTTTACCATCCTCTGATGTCCACTTAACTTCCATCTTTCCTTTACCTGGAACTTTAAAATCGGTTGCTCTGTATTGATCTCCAAAGGCATGTCTACCAATT
>CABYYA010000005.1 GCA_902523125.1 uncultured Pelagibacteraceae bacterium
GAAAAAGTTTTAATAAATGATTTGGAATTTAACTCAAATTTGAAGTATTTTGATAATGGTATTATTAATAACAAAAAATTCTTAATTAAAAATGTTAACTCAGAAGCAAGAAATTCAGAAAAATTTAAAAATAAAGATACATCAAACTTAGTGCCTACGTTTCAAACAAATTATACATACCCACTTCAAAAACAAACTGATGAATTCAATTTCACTCTTACACCGAGGTTTGCTTTAAATCTAAGTACACCTCATACAAAAGACGTACACAAAGATAATGCTCAGATAAACTATAATAACATCTACGATGTAAATAGATTAGGTTTAGATGAAATTAATGAAGGAGGAGTATCTTTAGCATATGGTTATGAATATGCAAAAATTGATAGATCAAATTTTAATCAAAAAATAAAATTTGGTTTTGCAAATAATTTAAGGTTTAAAGAAAATAAGGATTTACCAGCTAACACTAATATAGGCGATAAAGTTTCTGACTTTGTAGGTTTATTTGAGTACAATCCAAGCGAAAATATCAAGTTAGATTACAATTTTTCACTAAAAAATTTGTGACATAAGTCCAGTAAGTTTCCAACCTAAACCAAAAATAGATAGCACTGTATTATTTTTTAAACCGAAAAAAGAATTTTTTTTATTAAAAAATTCAAAAAATTTAGAAAAAATTACAAGAATATTTTTTATGCACAGAAGAAAAATGATTAAAAAACCTTACTATCAACTTTTTAATGGAAACATAGGTATTGCTGCAAAGTTTGGGATTGATCTTAACTCAAGACCTCAAAATTTAGATTGTGAAACATATTTTAATTTAACAAAAGAGTACGAAAATTTAAGAAGTTAATTTTTCAACATGATTTCTTATATAATCAACATCATAATCTTTTGATCCATTATTAATCTCCGCATCTATTAAACTTCGTATTTTCATGTGGCAGGTATTCAATTCATCATTTATCACTACATAATCATAGTTTATCCAATGAAGTACATCTCTTTCAAACTGCTGCATTCTCTCGTCAACCATAAGTTTATCTTTCATATCTCTATTAGAGAGTCTTTTAAATAGAATATCTTTACTAGGAGGTAAGATAAAAAAAGTAATTAGTTTATAGTCTAGTTTTTTATTTTTGATTTGATCTGCTCCTTGCCAATCAATATCAAATAAAACATTTTTTCCTTTATTTAAATTATCAATGATTGGAGTTCTTGTTGTCCCATAATAATTGTTAAAAACTTTTGCATATTCTAAAAATTCTTGATTATTGATCAATCTATTAAATTCATTATCATTAACAAAAAAATAATCTTTATTAGGAACTTCTCCATATCTTGGTTGTCTAGTTGTGTGAGAAATGGAAATTTCAAAATTATTTTGCTTTGAAAGTAAATTTACTAAAGTAGTTTTTCCTGCTCCAGATGGAGAGGATAAAATAACCATAATCCCATCTTTTGATGAGGACATTAAAAATTATTAATTAGCTTTGCCTTCAATAAATTTGACTGCATCACCTACTGTTAAAATTTTTTCTGCTTCACTATCAGAAATCTCAGATCCAAATTCTTCTTCAAAAGCCATAACTAACTCAACTGTATCTAGACTATCAGCACCTAAGTCGTCGATAAAACTTGACTCCTCAGTAACTTTTGACTCATCAATCCCTAAATGATCGGCTACAATTTTTTTAACTTTGCTTGAAACATCTTCTGACATATTATTCCCTTTATTATAAATCGTTAATAGTTTAATTACTTAGATTGTCAAGCCATATACATGCCCCCATTTACATGCAAAGTTTCTCCATTTATGTAATCGGAATATGGAGATGCTAAAAAAATAACTGCATTAGCAACATCTTCAGGTTCTCCTAGCCTCGCAGAAGGAATTTTAGAAATAATAATCTCTTTAAACTTTTCATCAATTTTGTCCGTCATAGCTGTTTTGATAAAACCTGGTGATATGCAATTAATATTAATATTTTTTTTTGCATATTCTATTGCCAAACTTTTAGACATTGCCACAATCCCTGCTTTTGAGGCTGTATAGTTTGATTGCCCTAAATTTCCAGTATGGCCAACTACAGATGTGATATTTATGAGTTTACCTTTTTTATTTTTAAGCATCTTTTTTATTGCAAACTTGCAAATTAAAAACGTGGATGTAAGATTAATATCTATAACTCTTTTCCACTCTTCTATACTCATACGTATAGCTAAGTTATCCTGAGTAATTCCTGCATTATTAATCATGCAATCAAGTTTTCCTCCGAGTTTTTTTGTAGCATCCTCAATAAAATTTTCTAAATTATCAGTTTGAGAGATATCAAATTTTAATGTTTGGATATTTTGAAATTTTTTTTTTAATTCCTCTAATTTTTCATTTTTAGTTCCTGTAGCCAAAATATTAGCTCCAGAATCATATAATTTTTTGATTATAGAATTTCCTATTCCACCAGTTGCGCCAGTTACAATTATATTGTTTTCTTTTAAGTCATTCATATATTTAAACTTTTTATATCTGATTGATTATTAATTGAAGAAATTTTTACATCTTTATTTATTCTTTTAACTAAACCAGAAAGCACCTTGCCAGGGCCGATTTCAATGAATTGACTCACACCTTTATTAATCATATTTAGTATACTTTCTCTCCATCTAACCCTTTTTTCAATTTGACTTATAAGCAAAATTTTTAAATCATCAATATTTGATATTTCATCTGCAGTAACATTTGATATAAGAACATTTTTAGACTCTTTAAAATTAATTTTCTGTAATGCTTTTGTCATCACTTCAGTAGCTTTGCTCATTAGATTACAATGAAAAGGTGCGCTAACTGGTAATTTAATACTCTTTATTTTTATTTTTTTTAAAAATTCACTTAGAGTTTGTAAATCTCTTATTTTGCCACTTAAAACTATTTGACCTTCTGAATTATCATTGGCAATTTGAGCCTCAAAATTTTTTTGATTATCTTTTAAAATTTTTTCTACTTCTTCTATTTTTGATCCTAAAACTGCCAACATACCACCCTCACCTTTTGGCATTGAATTTTGCATCGCGTATCCTCTTACTCTTAAAATTTTTATAGTTTCTCTAAAATTCAGATATCCAGCACATGATAGCGCTGAATATTCACCTAATGAATGTCCAGCAAAATATCTTCCGTCATTTAAATTTATGTTAAAATCCTCTTTGATTACCTGAAAAATTGAATAACTTATCAAAAAAATTGCTGGTTGGGTATTTATTGTAAGATCTAATTCATCTTTAGGACCCTCTAAAATAATTTTCGATAAATTAAATTCTAATGTTTCATCAGCTTCTTTAAACAATTTTTTTACAATTTCATGTTTATCAAAAAATTCTTTTCCCATACCAACCATTTGTGAACCTTGGCCTGGAAAAATTACAGAAAACATTTAATAAATTATTTAATTATTGTTTATTTAACTATTGTAATTGAGGATTTATAATAGTATATCCTCACTTTTTATTAAAGAATTAATATGAATTTATACGAACATACTATAATAGCAAGGCAAGATACGTCCCCAGCTGAATTGAAACAATTAACTGAAAAATATTCCAAAATTATTGAAAAGAATGAAGGGGAGGTTGTAAAAACTGAAAATTGGGGTCTTCTAAACTTATCTTACCTCATAAAAAAAAATAGAAAAGGAAGTTACATACATTTTAAAATTAAGGGAAAAGGCAAGGTAATAGAGCAATTAGAAAAAAATGAGTCCATAGATAAAAAACTATTAAGACACTTAACTGTTAGAGTGAAAAAATTTGACCTTGAAATGAATTATTTTTCTAAAAATGAAGACTTGGATAAAACAAACAAAAAAGATAAAAATTAAAAATTAAGTATGCCAAAAAAACAAAGTGGAAACAAAAAAAATAAGCAAAGCAATTTTGCAAAATTAAGTATTTTTCAACCAAATAAATACAAATTTAAAAAAAGTTGCCCATTGTCTATAAAAGGGGCTCCAAAGATAGACTATAAAAATATAAGATTACTTAAAAAATATGTATCAGAAAATGGTAAAATTCTTCCTTCCAGAATAACAAATATTTCACAAAAAAAACAAAGGGAATTAGCACTATCTATTAAAAGGGCAAGAAACTTAGCATTAATCTAATGAAAGTAATATTGTTAGAAAACTTAAAAAGAATAGGTTCTATTGGAGAGGTAATAGATGTGAAAAGAGGTTTTGCTAGAAACTATTTAATAGCTAACAAAAAAGCTCTTTATGCCTCAAAAGAAAATATAAAACAAGTTGAAAAAATCAAATCTGATCTTTCTAAAAAAGACGATGAAAAAAAACAAAATGCTAAAAAAATTTCTGAAAAAATTAATAAAAAAGAATATGCTGTTGATAAACTTAGCACTGAAAATAAAGAGTTATATGGTTCAGTAAAACCAACTGAAATTTCAAAAATAATTTACGAAACAAGTAAAATTGAAATAAAACCCTCAATGATACAACCAGTTAAAGAAATTAAATCTATTGGAAAATTTAAAGTAAAAATTTCTTTGCACTCAGAAGTTGAGGCTGAGATAATGATAACAGTGAATTCTGCTGAGACAATTCAATAATTATACAAAATCATCCACAGGTTTTTTTAAAATTTTGAAACTTTATTATTTTCTGTAGTATAAAACTTTATGGAAAATAATTTAAGTATTGTAAAAGAAACTTATAAAGAATTACCTAATAATATTGAAGCAGAACAAGCAGTCATTGGTTCAATACTAGTTACCAATGAAATATTTGACGAAGTCAATACCATTATTTCAAATATTAATTTCTATGATCCAATGCACCAAAAAATTTTCGATTCTATTGAAAATATGATCTATAAGGGTATGTTAGCAAATCCCATAACCTTGAAAAATTATTTTGAGAATGAAAAAGATGAATTAAACGTACCAGAGTACTTGGTTAAAATAACAAAATTTTCTACCTCGGTAAGACAGGCAATCGAATACTCAAAAATTATATATGATATGTATGTGAGAAGAGAGTTGATTAAAATTTCAGAAAAAATAATAGACGATGCTAAGGAAAATGATCTCGAATCCAATGGTCAAAATATTATTGAGAATTCAGAAAAGTTACTTTACGATTTAGCTGAAAAAGGATCTTTTAGTTCTTCTTTAATAAAATTTGATGACGCCATGAGGCAAACTATTGAAATGGCTTCTGCAGCATACAAAAACGAAGGAGGAATAGTTGGTGTGCCGACTGGTTTAAGAGATTTAGATGATAGATTGGGCGGACTTCATCAATCTGATTTAATCATCATAGCTGGACGACCTTCAATGGGTAAAACATCTCTTGCAACCAATATTGCTTTTAATGCAGCTCAAAAAATTCAAGAGAGTGGTTCAAAATCATCAGTAGCTTTTTTTTCATTAGAAATGTCCTCAGAACAACTTTCAACAAGAATTATTTCAGAACAAGCAAGAATAGGTTCAAATGATATAAGGAGAGGTAGAATTTCAGATGAGCAATTCGATCAGTTTTTAGAAACCTCTAAAAATATATCAGAACTACCTTTATTCATTGATGAAACACCAGCAATAAGTATTGCTGCGATGAGCAATAGATCAAGAAGAATAAAAAGATTACATGGATTAAATTTAATCGTTGTTGACTATATACAATTAATGAAAGGTTCATTTAATAATAAGGATGGCAGAGTTCAAGAAATCTCTCAAATCACTCAAGGCTTAAAAGCCATTGCTAAAGAGTTGGGTGTACCTGTTCTTGCATTATCACAATTATCTCGACAGGTTGAACAAAGAGATGATCATAAACCTCAACTAGCAGATTTAAGAGAATCTGGCTCAATAGAGCAAGATGCAGATGTAGTTATGTTTGTTTACAGAGAAGGCTATTATCTGCAAAGAAAAGAGCCAAGGGAAGCGACAGTAGAACATGCTGAATGGCAGGCAAAAATGAATGAGGTTGCACATTTAGCTGAAATTATCATTGGGAAACAACGACACGGTCCCATTGGTAAAGTAACTCTTGAATTTGAGGAAAGATTTACAAAATTTAAAGATTCTCAAAATAATTAATTTACAATATAACAGGTTAAATGATTGATCATTTATACCAAAATACAATCTTAAAAAATCCTAAATCTATCCTAATTATTTTATTAATCGCTTTAATCAGTTTTGGATATTATTCTAAAGATTTTAGGCTTGATGCATCATCTGAAACACTGTTAATCGACGGTGATCCAGATCTTGAATACTTAAAAGAAGTAACAAATAGATATGGTTCCAAGGAATTTCTTGTTTTAACTCACACACCTAATGATGGCATGGTATCCGAAAGTGCGATTAATAATCTCCTTAGTTTAAAATATAAACTCCAAAGTTTAGATTGGGTACATAGTGTTATTACTCTTTTAGATATACCTCTATTGGATAATTCTGATGCACCTCTTCAGGAAAGACTTTTAAATTTTAAAACACTTAAAGATGAAGGTGTTGATAAAGAAAGAGGCTTTAGAGAAATTTTAGCAAGTCCAGTTTTTAGAAATTTTGTTATTAGTGAAGATGGCAAGACAAGTGGAATAATTGTCAATATTAAAGAAAACCAAAAATTGGAAGATATTGAAAATAAATCAGACAAGGAAATACAAATATTTAAAGATCAAATAAAAAAAGATAATCATAATAATATTTTAGAAATTAGAGAAGTAATCAAAAGTTACGATGACATCGGAAAAATTTATTTAGGCGGTATACCAATGATTGCTGATGATATGATGACTTTCATTAAAAGTGATATCATTGTTTTTGGTTTAGGTGTACTCGCATTTATTATTGCAACCTTATGGTTTGTTTTTAGAAATTTAATTTGGGTTGTGGTTCCAATAAGTAGTTGTTTCTTTTCTGTTATAATTATGGTGGGTTTCCTAGGCCTGATCGGCTGGAAAGTTACTGTAATTTCATCAAACTTTATTGCACTAATGTTAATTTTAACTATGGCAATGAATATTCACATGAGCACAAGATTTATTCAATTAAGAAAGTTTTATACTAACAAAAATAATCATGAAATAATCTCTTTAACGACCAAAAAAATGTTCTGGCCAATCCTTTATACTGCTTTAACAACTATCATTGCTTTTTTATCTTTGATCTTTAGTGAAATCAAACCAGTAATAGATTTTGGTTTGATGATGACTTTTGGGTTAATAACATCATTTATTATTACTTTTACGCTGCTTCCAAGTTTGTTAAGTTTTTTGAAAGATAACAAAATTCTCTTAAAAGAGGAAATTAACTCCAAAATTACTTCTTCTTTAGGAAAAGTTTCTATTAACTTTAAAAATCAAGTTTTTATAATAACTGGAATAGTAATTATTTTAAGTATAATTGGAATAAGCAAATTAGAAGTTGAGAATAGTTTTATAAATTATTTTAGTAAAAAGACAGAAATTTACAAAGGTATGAAATTAATTGATGAAAAACTGGGTGGAACAACACCCCTAGAAGTTATTTTAAAATTTCCAGAAAAAAAAGAAGAAAAATTAGAAGGAGATGACGAATTTGAAGATTGGGGCGATGAAGAAAAAAATGATGATAAGTATTGGTTTACAAAAGATAAAATAGAGACAATTTCTAACATACATAATTATCTTGATAGTCTTCCTGAGATAGGAAAAGTCTTATCATTTTCATCGATTGTTGATGTTGCAACTCAGTTAAATAATAATAAACCTCTTGGCACTTTAGAAATGGGTGTTCTGTACACAAAAATTCCTAAAAATATTAAAACTGAGATAATTGATCCTTATATTTCGATAAAAGATAACGAAGCTCGAATAAGTCTAAGAATAATCGACTCTCAAAAAAATCTAAAAAGAAATGAGCTAATCAATAAAATAAATTATAACTTGCAAAATGAATTCGGATTAAACGAAGATCGATACAAATTAGCTGGTGTGATGATCTTATTTAATAATTTATTACAAAGTTTGTTTAAATCTCAAATTCTTACTTTGGGACTTGTCATGCTGGGTATTTTTGGAATGTTCATTATTTTATTTAAGAACATTAGATTATCTTTAATTGGAGTTGTCCCAAACTTTATTGCAGCATTTTTTATTTTAGGAATAATAGGTATGCTAGAGATACCTTTAGATATGATGACTATCACAATTGCTGCTATTACAATAGGTATAGCCGTTGACAATAGCATACACTATATCTACAGATTTAAAGAGGAATTCAACAAAATTAATGACTATAAAAAAACTTTAAAAGCTTGTCATTCAACAGTTGGTGTTGCGATCCTAAATACTTCTATAACAATAGTCTTTGGATTTTCTATTTTAGTTTTATCTAAATTCATACCTACAATCTATTTTGGAATTTTTACAGGAATAGCAATGTTATTTGCAATGATTTCTGTTTTAACTTTACTTCCATCTTTAATATTAGTTTTTAAGCCATTTGGAAAATAAGAATATATGTTTGAAATAACTCTAGAATTTTTTGGAGAAATTTTTAATTTAATTTCTACGATTGATTTAATCTATATATTGATAA
Organism: uncultured Pelagibacteraceae bacterium; assembly: GCA_902523125.1. Lineage (GTDB taxonomy): Bacteria > Pseudomonadota > Alphaproteobacteria > Pelagibacterales > Pelagibacteraceae > Pelagibacter. The sequence continues at coordinate 8,600 of CABYYA010000005.1, forward strand.
CTATTCTTTCACTGATAAAATGTTACAGCAAAGGGTTTGTCTTGAGTATACTTTCAATGTCAAAATGGTTATTAGCATATATTGCAACTTTGATACTTTTTCCAAGATTAAAACCATATGTAAAAAATATTATAGATAATGAATATGTGCTTGATGTAGGACTTGGTATAACAATCTTTATTATAGTTATCTTTTTAATATTGTTAATTAATAAAGGAATAAGTAAAGCAATCAAATATACTGGCATAGGAAGTTTAGATACTGTTTTTGGATTCTTTTTTGGATTTATTCGAGCATATATTATCTCCATATGTATATTTTCAGGAGTACATATCGTGTATAATTATGACAAATGGCCAGTAAATTTAAACAAATCATACACCTTTCCATATCTTGAAAAAGGTAGTAATTACTTATTAAAAGTTTTTCCAAATGAAAAAACATATCAAGACTCTAAAGAAAAAATTGAGGACTTATAATCCAAAATTGAATGAAGAATGCGGTGTATTTGGGATTGCCAATGTAAAAGATGCCTCGGCTTTAACTGCTCTTGGATTACATTCACTACAACATCGAGGACAAGAGGGCTGTGGGATAGTAACATTTGATGGAGAAAGATATTATTCAGAGAAAAGATTTGGGTTAGTTGGTGACAACTTTAACAAAGAAAAAGTCCTAGATAATCTTAAGGGAAATTTTGCAATAGGTCATAATCGATATAGTACCACTGGAAATAATACATTAAGAAACATTCAGCCTTTCTTTGCAGATACCAATGCTGGTGGGATTGGGGTTGCTCACAATGGAAACTTAACAAATTCAATTTACTTAAGAAATAAACTTGTTGAAGAAGGAGCAATTTTCTACACAACCTCTGACACTGAAACAATAGTTCAACTTATTGCAAAATCAAAAAGATTAAAAACTGTTGATAAAATAATAGATGCGATATTTCAAATTCAAGGTGGATATGCCCTTGTAATGTTAACTCAAAATTTATTGGTAGGAGTTAGAGATCCTTATGGGATTAGACCTTTAGTTATAGGTAAATTAAAAAATAGTTACGTTCTTGCATCTGAGACCTGTGCATTAGATATTATTGGTGCAAAATTTATTCGAGAAGTCGATAATGGTGAAATTGTTTTAATTGAAAATGATAAACTAAAAAGTATTAAACCTTTTCCAATAAAAAAAATCAGACCTTGTGTTTTTGAATATATTTATTTTGCAAGACCAGATAGTATTCTTGATGGAAAATCTGCCTATGAACACCGTAAAAATTTAGGTAAAGAGTTAGCAAAAGAAAACAATATTGATGCTGATATTATTGTTCCAGTACCAGACTCTGGGAACGCTGCAGCTTTGGGTTTTGCACAGAACTTAAATAAAAATTATGAGCATGGATTAATTAGAAATCATTATGTTGGAAGAACTTTTATTGAACCAAGTCAAAAAATAAGAAGTTTGGGGGTTAAGCTTAAATTAAATGCAAATCAAACAACAATAGAGAATAAAAGAATTATTCTTGTTGATGATTCTTTGGTAAGAGGAACGACATCTCATAAAATTGTTAAAATGCTTTATGATGCGGGAGCAAAAGAAGTTCATGTAAGAATTGCTTGTCCAGAAATTAAACATCCAGATTTCTATGGAGTTGATACACCAACGAAAAAAGAATTGTTAGCTGCAAATAAAAATAACGACGAAATCTGTGAATACATTGGTGCTAAATCATTAAAATTTTTATCTATTGAAGGTATGTATAAAGCTATTGGATTTGATAAAAGAAATCAAAATTATCCGCAATTGACTGATCATTATTTTACTGGAGATTACCCTGTAAAACCTATAGATGAATTAGGCGACAGCAAAATAACTCAACTTTCTTTGCTAAGCACAGCATCAAATAATTAATTTATGAAAAAAGTAAGTTTTACAGAAATGAAAAATGGAACTAAAGAAGATTATCTTTTTCTTTATAAACATGAAAAAGATTTTGCAAGCAAAACAGCTGATAGGATATTAAAATTTATGTCTGGACTCACTGAAACTTTAGAAGGTTATCAAGTTTCAAGATTAGAACATTCACTTCAAAGCGCGACTAGAGCTTATAGAAATGGAGAAAGTGATGAAATGGTTGTAGCTGCTTTATTGCATGATATTGGTGACGAGCTAGCTCCAATGAATCATTCAGAATATGCTGCAGCGGTTCTCAAACCATATGTTTCAGAAAAAACTTGTTGGATTGTTGAGAAACATGGTGAGTTTCAAATGTATTATTACGCTCATCATTTAGGGGGAAACAAAAATAAAAGAGATGAATATAAAAATCATAAATATTATCAAGATACAATAGATTTTTGTGAAAAATATGATCAAAACTCATTTGATCCAAATTATAAATCGTTACCTTTAGATTTCTTTAAACCCTTTGTAAAAAAAGTTTTTTCAAGAAAACCTTACTCTTCACTGTAAAATTTTATAGGCTATATTCCTAAATATGACCATATCTAAAGAGCGAATAATCAAATACTTTAAATCTGGAATAAAAGAAAAGAAAGATTTCAAGATTGGCATTGAACATGAGAAATTTTTATTTGATAGTAAAACCAATAAAAGAATTGATTACTCAAAGGTAAAAGAAATGTTTTCAGCACTTAATGAATTTGGTTGGAACCCAGTTAAAGAAGGTGAAAATATTATTGGTTTAAACAAAGGAGGTAAAAACATTACTCTTGAACCAGGTAACCAAATTGAATTATCTGGAGAAAAGCTTAATAATATTCACGAGGCATGTGCAGAGTCTTATGATTATTTGTTTGAACTTAAACAAGTCACAAAAAAACTTAATATAAAGATTGTTAGTACAGGTTTTGATCCTATTTCAAAGCTTGACGAAATTCCTAATAATCCTAAACAAAGATACGAACTAATGACACAGGACATGCCATTAGGAGGGGAATTAAGTCTAGATATGATGTATAGGACTTGTGGAACTCAATTAAATATTGATTATTCTTCAGAGGAAGATTTTTTCAAAAAATTTAAAATAGTTAATTCAATAGTTCCAATCTCTATTGCTTTATTTGCTAATTCCTCAATAGTTGAAAAAAAAAAAAGCAATTATTTATCTTATAGATCCAAAGTATGGCAAAATACTTCCCGGGGAGGGCTTCCAAAATTATTTTTTGAAAATTTAAATTTTGAAAAATATGCTGATTTTATAATCGATTTCCCGATTTTATTTATACAAGATAAACAAAGTTATTTTTCAGGTAATAAATACAGTTTTAGGGACTTTATGAATGGTAAAATAGATGAAATACAAAATCGTCTTCCAAATGAAAGTGATTTATCATTACACTTAAGTACTATATTTACCGAAAATAGATTGAAAAAATATATTGAATTAAGGTCTATGGATACATGTGGATGGGATTGTCTTTGTGCTGGGCCTGCATTTTTTATTGGTTTGCTATACGGGAATTTAGAAGAAATTTATAATTTAATTTCCACATGGGATAAAGATAAGATAATTAATGCTTATATAGATGCTCCTCGAAAAGGTTTTAATACTCAATTGATGGGTAAAGACCTTTTTTACTGGGCATCAACTTTATTAGAAATCTCAAGAAAAGGATTGGATAATAGAGATATACTAAATAAAAGTGGAAAAAATGAAACTTTGTTTTTAAATCATTTGCAAAAAGTTATTGATAATAAAACTACAAATGCAGATCATATGATTAATAAATTTTCTAAAAATGAAGATTTAAAAGATTTGTATGACAAATAAAATTGTTGCTATACAAGGAAACCACCCTTCTAAACTAAATCCAAGAACAGATACAAGTATTTTTTTAGCCAATGAAATTCAAAAAAAGAAATATAGAATTTTTTATTATGATCCTAAAGATTTATCTGTTATAGGCTCAAAAGTTATAGCAGAAGGTTTTTTTATTGAGTTTAATTATAATGTTAAAAAATTTTACAAAATCTTAAAAAAACAAAAGTTAAATCTTATCAAGTGTAAATATATCTTGATAAGACAGGATCCTCCTTTTAATTTAGAGTACATATCTACAACTTTTATTCTTGAGACAATTAAGGATAAAGTAAAAATTGTAAACAATCCCACTTCGATCAGAAATATTTCTGAAAAACTCTATTCAGTAAAATATCTAAGGTTTATGCCAAATACAATTTTTACTCAAAATATTCATGAAATTAGAAACTTTTTCAAAAAGAATAAGAGTGTAATTTTAAAACCTATTCACAGTTTTAGTGGAAATGATATTCATTTACTTAATAAATTTAAATTAAACTTTGTAAAAAGATTTATTAAAAAACATGATCATATAATGTGTCAAAAATATTTACCTAAAATTAGCAAAGGAGATAAGAGAGTATTTTTAATTAATGGAAAAATATGTGGCGCGATTTCTAGAGTACCTAAAAAAGGATCATATCTAAGTAACCTGAGTAGAGGAGCAACGCCAATAAATATTCAATTAACAAACTCAGAAAAAAAAATTTCCAAATTAATTGCTAAAGATTTAAAAAAAGAAAAAATTTATTTTGCTGGGATTGATTTTATTGATCAAAAACTAAACGGTGATATCAATGTTACATCTCCAACTGGATTAAAAACTTTTTTCGATATTTCTAATATAAATCTTGCCAAAACTTTTTGGAAAGATTTAAAAGCATGAAAAATTTAACAGATCAGCAAAAAGGATCACTGCTTGCTTTTGTGGCTGTTATGTTTATTACACCTGACTCTTTATTTATAAGGCTTTCTAATATAGACACTTGGGGTCTTGTTTTTTATCGAGGAATAATTCCATTCTCGACTGTTTTTTTTGGAATGCTATTGATTTACAAATTAAATTTTTTTAAGTTGCTTTTTACAAGTGGTTATCATGGTATTATTTACGTTGTTACTTTTAGTGTTACAAACATTACATTTGTAATCTCTATTCAAAATACAAATGTAGCAAATACTTTAGTTATGATAGCAACCGCGCCTATGCTTTCAGCAATACTTGGGGCTATTGTTTTAAAGGAACCTCCTGACAAAAAAACATGGATTTCAATAATTGTTACTTTTTTTGCAATTATCTACATTTTTTTCGATTCTCTTAAATTGGGTAACTTTTATGGAGATATCTTAGGATTTATCACTGCAATTGGTCTTGCAGTAGGTGCTATTACAATCAGATCTGCAAAATCTAAAAATTTAGTTCCAGCAGCGGTAGTAGGCAAGCTATTTGTTGCAACTTTCGCTTTATTCTTCATTGAGAATTTTGCTCTTTTAGAAAAAGACCTGATTATAGTGCCCTTAATGTGTATTCTATGTGTTGCTATACCATTTGTTTTAGTGACTATTGCTCCAAGGTTTATCCCAGCTGCAGAGGTTAATTTGTTTTTTTTGCTAGAAACTATAATAGGTCCTATTTGGGTTTGGTTAATTATTAAAGAACAGCCAAGTATTGAAACTCTTTATGGTGGGATTATTATAATAACGACTATAGCAATCCACTCATTTTTAAAACTTAAAAATTCTTAAGCTTGTCACAATTAAGACTTGATTTAATAATACATCGCGAATACTTACGGCTGTTTTTATGGATAAAGTTTTAAAAAATTCTTGGGCTCTATTTTTGGGCATGGGATGTATAATGATGGCTTATGGCTTTCAAGGATCCTTACTTGGAGTTAGAGCTGTTCAAGAAGAATTTAGTCTTACTTCCACCGGCTTTATGATGTCAGGATATTTTGTTGGTTATTTCATAGGAGCTGCAACTATACCAAAAATTATCTCAAGAGTTGGACATATAAGAGTTTTTGCTGCATTTGCCTCTTTAGCATCTTTGATAATTTTAATTCACTCAATATTAATAAATCCATTTATATGGTTTTTACTCAGAGTACTTACTGGAATAAGTATGGTTTGTATTTATACTGTTGCAGAGAGTTGGCTTAACGATAGATCAAGCAACAAAAATAGAGGAAGTGTTTTATCTGTTTATATGGTCATTCTTTATGGAACAATGGGAATTGGAATGTTTTTACTTAACTTTAGTAGTCCAAAAAACTTTCAACCGTTTATTTTAGTTTCTGTGATTACTTCAGCTGCACTGATTCCTATTTTATTAACTAAAAAAAAACCACCTACTTTTAAAAGTATTAAAGCTATGAAACTAAAAGAACTTTATCATGCATCTCCCTTTGGTATGGTAAGTTCTCTTTTTTATGGAACTATTCAATCTGCGTTATTTACTTTATTGGCTGTTTATGCAACCTCAATGAATTTCACTATACTCGAAATTTCAATTGTGACTTTTCTTTTAGCTGTTTCAGGTGCAATAGCTCAATTTCCGATAGGAAAAATATCTGATATGTATGACAGAAGAAAGGTTATCATTTTTAGCACATTCGGTGCTGCAATATTTGCAATTTTTGCGATATTAGTATCAAGACAAATGTATTTGCCTGGGAGCCTTGCAACTAGCAAAACATGGTTTTATATTTTTTTTATTTTATTCTCTTTTTGTAGTTTGCCTATGTTTTCATTAATTTTAGCTCATACAAATGACTACATATCAAAAGATAAATTTGTTGCTGCTGGTGCAGGACTTCAGTTTGCATTTGGATTAGGTGCTATTAGCGGACCATTTTTGTGCTCAATATTTATGGACTTAGTTGGATCGAATGGATTTTTTGTATTTTTATTTTTCTTTCATTGTATTATCGGTTTTTTTGGTATCTATCGAATGAAAGTAAGACAGAGTGTTGATAACCCTGATTCTCAATTTGTTGCTATGCCGCAAACGATTACTCCAGCAGGAATAGAGTTAAATCCAACAACAGAACATATTGAAGAACCCTACTCAGATAAAGTTAAAGAAATATTAGAGAGAAAAGGTGTTAAATATAAAAAAGAGGAAGAGGAAATGAAAACTTAATTTAGGTTTTCTATATGTTTAGACATTTTATGTAAAACATCGCTTTTTGAGAGTTTATCAGTTCTAATTAAAATTGCATCTTTGACTTTAACAAGTGGACTATTTTTTCTTGTTTTATCCATTTTTGTTCTATCTTTTAAAGATTTTTTAACTTTTTTTAAGGGTACTTTTTTTTTTAAATCTAGCCATCTTCTGTAGCTAGAAATACTTAAATTACATTTGAAATAAAAAGCTAAATCATATTTTGGATTTTTAGCCAATATTTTACTTGCTATATCTCTACCTTCTATACAAATCTTTTTATTTTTTCTGATCAATTTCTTTTGAAATGTATTTATTATTTTTCGGATGTTTTTATTTTTGGCTAAAATAGCAACATGATTACTAATTTGTTCTGAGTGTAAGTTTAATTTGATTATTTTTTTATAGGAAATACTTTTAAATCTTTTTTTTAAGAAATTAACAGTATTTTTTGGATTATTTCTAATTATTTCTATACTTGCATATCTATACAATAATCCAGAATTGATAAGTAACAATTTATATTTTCTTGAGATGAGTTTCGCAGCGGTACTTTTTCCACTTGCTGACTCACCATCGCAAGCAATTATTAATTTTTTAAATTTTTTCACTCAACTTTAATAATATTTACCTTCAATTTATGCAAAAAGATTATGAATTTTGAAGTTTTTAACATGTATTAATCACTTACAGGTTGAAACTCAAAATAAGCACTTAAAAGTTATGGCGAAAAATTGAAATATTGAAAATATATAAAATATTTGTTTCTATACAAAAAATAAAAAAATGCTTAAAAAAAAAATTAAACAAAAAAAAATAAAAAAGAAAGTTGGAATAGTAAAAATGGCCAATCTTTCTACTAAATCCTTTTTAAGTAATGCTATTTCTAATTACAGAAAGAATAAAGAACTTAATAAAATCAAGGCTATAAAATTAGAAAAACTTCAAGAAAAAAATCAAATCCTTAAAGAAAGAAAAGACCTTAAAATTTGGGAAGAAAGACTAATTAAAGAAAGTAATAAATTGAAACTGAATGAAGATGAATTGAGATTAAAAGAAAAAGAAATTAAAATTAAAGAGGACGCTCAAAAATTAGAGACAACTCGATTAATGAAAAAAGATGAGGAATTAGTGCTTATAAGTAAAGAATTAAGAGCTAAGGAAAAAGAACTTAAATTGAGAGAAGAGTCTCAAAATAGAAGAGATATTGATTTAAAAGTTCGAGAGGAAGAACAAAAAAATGCTGAACTTAAAGAAAAAAGAAGAAAAGAAAGAACTTTAAAAATGATTAAAGAAGAAGAAGAAAAGCAAAAAGAACTCGAATACATTAAAATAAAAGAATGGGAAGAAAAATTTGATAAGGAACAAAAAGCAAAAGAACATAGAGAGAATTTAAGAGAAGAAAGGTTAAGACAAAGAGAATTAGAAAAACTTAAATCATTCGAAAAAACTGAAAATCCAGTTGATAAAAACCTTTCCTCGGGATTAGAAAAATTTAAAGTAGATGTTACAAAAGAAAATTAATTTTTCTGAATAGGAAAATAATCTTTTAAATCACCCTCTCTATAAACGTCTGCTGTACAACAATGAATACCACCACCAAAAGCATACGCATCTCTCAATTCAACAGGAACAACCTCCATTCCTAATTTATCTAATTGTTCAGCTTGGTAAATCTCACTTTTTTCAACGCAAACTGTTTTTGGATCAAGAACAAGAACATTCATAGACAACCATACTGATGAATAACAAAGTGGTGGTGGTTCATTGTGTGCTGGTTGAGCACTATCAATTATTTTCCATCCATTATCCTCAAATAATTTTCTTTGTTCTTTTGGAAGTTTTCTTTGAGGATTATTAATAATTAAACCCTCCCTAATAGGTGTAAAAGTTGCATCAATATGAATTGGATATGGATCACCCAGAAAATTAACTGCATGGACTCTATGATCTTTAAAATGTCTTCTTAACCAATCAACTCCTTTTAAATTTGTTGTAAAACCATGTTGCACAATTAAGTCCTTCCCAAATCTCAATACATCTGCCGCATCAAATAATGGTTCCTCTTCGGTTGTTACAAAGAATTTTTCCTCAGTCCATTTAAGCCTCTTTTGAATGCTTATCTTATCTGACAAATAATCTTCACGGTAATCTGCATCTGTCAACCTTGGCTTTGGTGCAGTTTCATGACGCATATTCTTATCTTGTTCAAAGTATTTTTTAATTAACGGTCTATAATTTAGATATTCAAACCACCTACATCTATAGCTCATTGTTGCCTCAAGCATTTCATTTCCAACTGTGAGTATAATATCTCTAGCTGGCATACATCCAAACATACTTTCAACTTCCCAATCTGGCGTAGAAATTTTTTGATTATGATTAAGTGGAACAGGTCGATCAACTTTAATACCTCTTTTTTCCAAAATTGATGCAAAATTATTTAATAACTCATTTGCTTTATCAACTGTTTCTTTAGTACGAGGTCCATAAGAACCTTTCATATCTGAGTCCTCGGGCACTTTAGCATCTAAAGCAGGTTCTGGTGCAGGTATACAACAACCGTCTGCTTTTCCAACAATAACATGTTTTAGTGGATCCCACTCATTCCAACTATTTACAATAACTTTGTCCTTACTCATGTTTCTAGATTAATTTAAGGCTATAAATCTTTTATTCCAACGCATTACCAAACTGTAATAAATTAATGAGATAAATAAAAAAAATCCTCCAATTATAGTGTAAGTATCAGGCACCTCATTTATACCTAAGATAGGTAACCAAACCCAAAAAATTCCACCAATAACCTCAGTTAATGATAATAATGTTAATTCTGCAGCAGGTATAGCTTTTGAGCCAATAGAATATAAAATTAGTCCTAAACAAACTAATGTTCCATGAAGAGAAAATAGAGCACCATTATAACTTGTTGAAAAGAATATTTGCTCAGTACTTAAAAGCATTATGCCTGCAAAAACAAAACAAAAAAAACCTGAAAAAGCTACAGTTGTAAACTTTGGAGTTTCTGTTCTCCACCTAAGAGTTACAGAAAAAATAGAAAATCCAATCGATGAAAGCATTCCAAAAATAAAACCAACTATAGAATTAGATCCTGTACTTCCAAAAGCCATAATTATAATTCCAACCGTTGCAATAAAAATGGATATCCAAACATTTAATGAAATTTTCTCTTTGAGAAATAAAAAAGCAAGAAGTGCAGTAAAAAAAGGCATTGCTGCCAAACAAAGTAAAGTTATTGCAGCTGACGTATTAGTAATTGAGTAGATAAAACTTATCATCGCTATTCCTAGTCCTGATCCACCAATAATCCCTGAGTATCCTATCTTTAAATAATTTTTGTAAAATTTAATCCCTTCCTCAAAATAAAGGTAAAGATTTAAAAGGATAAAAATTGTCAATCCTCGTCCAAAAATGTACTGCCATGGTACTTGATTAGGATTATCCATGTATCTCACTACAAGAGGGCCAAATGACCATAAAATTCCTGCAAACAAAACTACTGGGACTGCGATTTTTGGATTTTTTAATTCAAGCATCCGGGAAGATTAAATCTAAAAATTTATAACTACAACAAAAATGAGATAGTTCCAGTCTTTAATTTAACTTTTCCATTTAAAGTTGTGTTCAACTTATTTCTACTCTTGATTGGTTTTTATTTGTCATATAATTAAAAAAATTAATATGGATTTAGAAGTGCTTAATATTGCTGCTAACACGGATAACAATAGAAATGTTGAAAACCGGACACATGTCTCAAAATTAAAAAATTCTTTATGTGGAGACGAGATGCAAATCGAGCTTATATTAAAAAACGAAAAAATTTTGGACTTTGGTTACCAGGGAAAATCTTGTATATACTGTCAAGCTTCAGCCAGTTTGTTATCAAAAATTTCTATAAATAACCAAAAAGAAAAAATAAATGATTTATGTGATAAAGTTGAATTATATTTCAATGATAGTGTAAAAATTACTGATAAAAAATGGATTTCTTTGAAAAAATTAATCAAAAAGAAAAATATCAATAAAAAGGATTGTATATTGTTACCTTTCAAAACTTTAAAAAAGATAGTATCAAGTTAAATTATGGGTAATCTTAAACAATCTCTTTTAGCTGGTTTATTTTCAATAATTACAATTGGAATTTTAACTTTCTTAACTTATAGAACTGAATTTGGAATTTTTTTATTAGCCTCATTTGGATCATCTATGGTTCTACTTTATGGATATCCTGAAAGTCCGTTTGCCCAACCAAAAAATGTTTTTTTCGGTCATTTAGTTACAGCTATCGTAGGTTTAATTTTTTTAAACTTTGTTCCACTACAGATCTTTTTAACTATCCCATTAGCAGTAGGAGTTGGGGTTGGATTAATGATCCTATTAAATGTTACTCATCCACCTGCGGGTGGTAATCCAATAATAGTTATTATTGGTAGTGTTTCTTATGATTACTTGCTAAATCCTGTAATATCAGGATCAGTTATAATTATTATTTTTGCAATAATTGTTAACAAATTTATTTTAAAAAAGTCTTATCCAAGCCAAAAATAATTCATTATGAAATTATAAAATTATTTTCAATAAGTAGACCAATTAATATTCCTATAATTAAAGCAAAAATTAATTTCTTCTTATTCACTTTTTTGAGCTGAAGATTTTGCACTTTTTATACCTGATGAAGACATTTTCGATTTAAAACTTACTTTAAGATTTTCCCAAAGTTTAGCCATTCCTAAAGGTTCATATATCATAAATATAATCATTAGACCGCCAAATATAACTTGTTCTATTGATGAAATAATTGTGGCATCAATAGCTCCATGAAATACATTGTTTCCTACAGAATTCAAAAGAACTGGGAAAAGTAAGATAAAAGCTGCTCCTATGAAAGCACCATTTATTGTGCCAAGACCCCCAAGAATGCACATAAATAAGATTTTAAAAGATAGTTTAATATCAAAAGCAACTGGCTCTAAAGATTTAAGATAACAAAATGCAAAAAGAGCGCCGGCAACACCGCAATAAAATGCACTGATAGCAAATGCTTGAACTTTAGTTCTTAATAATGAAACTCCCATGGACTCAGCAGCAATATCCATATCTCTTACTGCCATCCAATTTCTGCCTGTACTTCCTCTTGCCATATTCATAGCTAGTAAAGTTAAAATTGTGGTAACAGCCAAACATACAAAATACATGGCCAATGGGGTTGTAAATGGTTTTCCTAAGATTACTATGTCTTGTGCAGTTATGATTCCTGATGAGTCGTAGTTTTTAAACCATCCAAATTTATCTATCATCCATATAATAAAAAACTGTGAGGCTAATGTAGCTACCATTAGATAAATTCCTCTTACTTTTAAACTTGGTAGACCAAACAAAATTCCAAAAGCTGCAGCAATCAAACCTGACACTATTAGTGAGCCTACGAAACCAAGGTCAGGTACACGCAAAATTAGGTTAAACATAGCAAAAGCACCAGCAGCCATAAAGCCAGCTGCTCCTAAAGCTAATTGTCCGGTATAACCCATTACAATTTGTTGTCCAATTGTAGCTAAAGCTAAGCAAAGCCAAGGAATTAATATGGAGGTGTACCAATATTCTGTTGTAATAAATGTTGGTATTACCAATACACTTAGAACCATACAAACAGCTAAGTTAATTATGTCTTTTTTTGTGTAAGTCATAAAAACTGGTTTCATAAATTAAACTCTCCTAATGATTTTTTCTCCAAATAAACCTTCTGGTCTATATAATAAAAAGAATATTGCTAATACGTAAGGAGCCCATCCCTCAATTGCTCCTCCAAAAAATGGTCCAATATAAACTTCTAATACTTTTTCTGTTGCACCAATAATTAAGCCACCTACAATTGCACCTGGAATAGACGAGAAACCACCTATAATTAAGACTGGTAAAGCTTTTAATGCTAAATCAACTAGAGCAAATTGAACACCGGCTCTTGCACCCCACATACACCCAGCGACTAAAGCTACAACTCCGGCAGCTGACCAAACTAATAACATAATATGTTTTAAAGGTATACCTATTGAACTAGCAGCACCCGCATCATCTGCTACAGCTCTCAAACCGAGACCAATTTTTGTATATTTGAATAAAAGGAATAAACCAATAATCATTAAAGCTGCCACTAATCCTGCAAAAATATCAAGCGCACTAATAAATAGTTTTAAATTGTCAGCGATCCACGGCACTGGAAAGTCTCCAATACCTAAATCTAGTCTTCTTACTTCTACTCCCCATGCTGCTTGAGCAAGTCCTTCTAAAACATACCCTAAACCGATTGTAGCCATTAGCACTGTGTCTTCGCTAGCATTCATCAGAGGTCTTAAAACTAATCTTTCAGTACATAAACCAACCACTACCATCAAAAGAGCAGCCAAAATAAATGCAAGCACAAAAGGTATATTAAAATCTTGCATGAAACCACAAAAGGCAAGCACTGAGAAGAAAACCATAGCCCCTTGTGAGAAGTTAAAGGTTGCTGAGGCTTTAAAAATTAGAACGAATCCTAAAGCGACTAGAGAGTACATCGTACCAGCAAGCAAACCACCAACTAAAACTTCCATGAAAAATAATAATTCATCAACCATATGTTTATCCTAGTGTTCTACTCCTAAATAAGCGTCTATTACTTTTTGATTTGATCTAACTTCATCAGGTGTACCATCACCAATAACTTTACCATAATCAAGTACAACCACTCTGTCTGATATATCCATAACTACTCCCATATCGTGCTCAATAAGAACCATAGTTGTACCTAGTTCATCATTTACTTTTAAAATAAATCTGCACATATCTCTTTTTTCTTCAACGTTCATTCCTGCCATTGGCTCGTCTAATAAAATTATTGTAGAGTCTGTTGCAAGAGCTCGACCTAACTCAACTTTCTTTTGTAATCCATAAGGAAGTTTTCCAACTGGTGTATCTTTAATATCTTCAATCTCTAAAAAACTAATTATCTCTTCAGATCTTTCTCTATTTAATTTTTCTTCTTTTTTAACTCTAGGAAGTTGTAAAGCTACCTCAAGGAAATTTGTTTTTGTGTGAAGTTTTCTACCAACTAAAATATTATCAAGCACTGACATTCTTTTAAAAAGAGCCAAGTTTTGAAATGTTCTAGATAGACCCATTTGAGCCATAATATTTGGGGTTATATTAGGTATTTGTTGTCCCCTAAACGAAACAGTTCCTTGTTGAGGCTTATAGATCCCATTAATGCAATTTAACATTGAGCTTTTTCCAGCTCCATTAGGTCCAATTATTGCTCTTACTTCGTGCTCAAGCACATTAAAAGAAGTATCCGTTATTGCCTTAACACCACCAAAAGAGAGAGAGATATTATTCACCTCTAATATTGGTTTTCCTATCTTAAATTTTCTTTCGTATTCCATGTTTAATTACTTCTTTTTGTTAAACTTTCTTCTTTAAGAACATCTCTAAAATTTTTTCTACCTTTTTTTGAAATTCCTAAATATAATTCTTTTACTTTATCGTCATTTAATAAACTTTGCGCAGTTCCGTCTAGCATAACTCTTCCTGTTTCAATGATATAACCATAATCTGAGTTTTTAAGTGCAACATTGGTATTTTGTTCAGCAAGCAAAATGCTAACTCCCTCTTTGGTATTTAATTCTTTTACAATATTAAAAATTTCAGCAACTAATTGAGGTGCAAGACCCATTGTTGGCTCATCCAATAATAGCATTTTAGGTTTAGCCATCATTGCTCTTGCGACTGCTATCATTTGTTGCTCTCCGCCTGAAGTAAATGCTGCTTGACTTTTTCTTCTTTCTTTAAGTCTTATAAAATAAGCGTAAATTTTTTCTAATTCTTGATTAATATCACCTTTAGATAATTTTCTTGAATATGCTCCTGAAATTATATTTTCCTCAACAGTAAGGTGACCAAAACATCTTCTGCCTTCTAACACTTGGACCATTCCAAGCCCAACCATTTGCGAAGGAGTTTGTTTATCTATTGCATTTCCATCATATTCAATTGAACCATTTGTGACTTTACCTCTTTCTGAGGCTAACATGGTTGAAACTGCTTTCAGTGTAGTACTTTTACCTGCTCCATTTGCTCCTAATAATGCAACTACTTTTCCTTTAGGAACTTTCAAAGATACGTCATGTAAAGCTAAAATAACATTATCATATCTGACTTCGATATTTTTTATGTCTAGAATGTTTGCTGAAGTGTTACTCATTAAGCTTTCTTTTTATATTAAATTAAATTTTATTTAAAGGGGGAGTTCAAATAATTAAATTATTTAAACACCCCCTCAGATTAGTATTAATTTATCTCTAAATTAATTAACCACATTTTTTTGGTGTAATGTTGTTCTCTTTAGCAAATTTAGCTGCAGACGCCTCTACAAGACCTCTAATAAATGCAGGATCGCCTGGAGCTTCCCAACCAGTTACCTGATTGAATTTAGTTCCATCCCACTGCATTACAGCAAACTTACCAGCACCTTCATGGTTGGCACAAGAAATAGAGAATGGAGCTAACATTCCGTCAACACCTAACTCTTTCATTCTTGCTTCATTCATGTTGATAGCTTCGTAACCATCTCTGAACTCAGCACCAGTAACTGCCTTACCAACTTTGTTGTGCATTTTTTGAGCGTTTCTTAAGCCCTCAATCCACATTACAGCAGCACCTAGTCCTCTGTTCCAGTAAACTGAACCAATCCTGGTTGGATCTGCTAAGTTTCCTTTGCCTGAACCATATACTTTATCTTTGATTGCTTTAACCAAAGGATATTCTCCTGGTAAAGCATTTGCTACAGCGTAAGTTCCCTTAGCTGCATCACCTGCTGGATACATGTCCTCTTCAGCAGCACCGAAAGTTACATACATCATTCTATCTCTTGGGAAATTTATTCTAGCAGCATTAGTCATTGCTGTTGAATTCATTCCAGAACCTGCTCCCCAGAAAGTAACCCAATCAGGTTTTTCTTTTCTGATTTGCAGCCACTGAGATTGTTGTTCAAGACCTGGAGGTGGGATTGATATTTCAATCAACTCAACTCCCCAGTCATTACAAATCTTTCTCATTGCTGGTAATGGCTCTCTACCGTAAGCAGAGTCAATGTGTAAGTGAACGATTTTTTTACCTTTCATCTTATCAATTCCGCCTTCGATCTGTGCCATAAATTTTAATTTAACAGCTATTTGTGACCAGTAATGACTTGCAGCATTAAATACCCAAGGCCATACTCTTCCATCAGCACCGTCAGTTCTTCCGTAACCGTATTGAGCTAAAACAACATTATCTTTTGCCATACGATTAATTACTGCATATGCTCCTGGTGTTCCTAAAGTATCAAACACAACTATTCTTTGACCATCTTTTTCTAAAAGTCGCTGATAACACTCAACTGTTTTTACTGCGTTATACTCAGTTTCACATTCTTGCCAAGTAAGCATAACTCCATTGACTCCACCAGTCATGTTGACATAATTCATGTAATCAATTTGAGCTCCGTAATAACCAGTTCCCATTGCTGAGTAAGGTCCAACACGGCTACTTGCTACTGGAAAATATTGAGTTTCAGCACCAAATACAGTTTGAGGTAATGCGATTGAAGAAAATAAAGCTACAACTACTGTAAGAGTAGAAGTTAGCTTTTTAAACATTCTTGCTAACATAATTCCTCCCTCGTTTTTGTTATGTTAATCATTCTTATTAGATATAATCTAATCACATACCCATTAATTCTGCAATTAATAATCATAAAAAAAACTATTATTTTTCTATCTTAAAAATTAACAAATCAACCAAAGATTGTATTATGCTTTTTAATATTAAATAAATTAATAAATCGATTTGTAATGAAAAAGTAATTATTTTAAAAATTATATGCTTTGATTATTTAGCAAGGCCGGTAATAAATATCTATAAATTTATTTTTAAAGTCATAACCATGTCAAAAATAATTCATTGCTTGAGATCTTAAAATAATGTTAGATGCCCTAAATAAATTTATAAATATACAGGAGAATAAATGAAGATATTATGCATATTATATGATGATCCAAAGGGCGGAATGCCAAAATCATATGCACTTTCAGAATTACCCAAAATAGAAAAATATCCAGATGGAATGACTTTGCCATCACCTAAAGGAAGAGATTACACTCCAGGACAATTACTAGGATGTGTATCCGGTGAACTTGGATTAAGAAAATTTTTAGAAAGTAATGGTCATGAGTTAGTAGTAACTAATAGTAAAGATGGGGATGGGTGTGAAGCTGATAAACATATTGTTGATGCTGACATTGTAATTTCTCAACCTTTCTTTCCATATTATTTAACAAAAGAGAGAATTGCTAAAGCTAAAAATTTAAAAATGGCAATTACAGCAGGAATTGGTTCAGATCATGTTGATTTACAAGCTGCAATGGATAACAAAATTGATGTTGTGGAGGTAACCTATTGTAATTCAAGATCTGTAGCTGAACATATTGTCATGATGATTGTTTCAATGGTAAGAGATTATCATAATCAACATAGGATCGTGAATGAGGGAGGCTGGAATATCGCTGATGCCGTTCAAAGATCATATGACGTTGAAGGTATGCATATTGGAACAGTTGCTGCTGGACGTATTGGCTTAGATGCTTTAAGAAAAATGAAACCATTTGATGTTCACTTACACTACTTTGATAGACATAAACTACCTGACTCAGTTGAAAAAGAATTAAACCTTACATTTCATGAGTCTGTAGAGTCGATGGTGAAAGTTTGTGATGTGGTGACAATTAACTGTCCTCTTCACCCTGAAACTGAAAACTTATTTGATGATGCAATGATAAGTAAAATGAAAAAAGGAGCTTACATTGTAAATACTGCAAGGGGAAAAATCTGTAATCGAGATGCTATCGCAAAAGCATTAGAGAGTGGTCAATTAAGTGGTTACGCTGGAGACGTATGGTTTCCTCAACCAGCACCAAATGATCATGTATGGAGAACTATGCCACATCATGGAATGACACCTCATACCTCTGGAACATCTTTGACTGCACAATCAAGATATGCCGATGGTGTAAGAGAAATATTAGAATGTTTTTTTGAAGGTAAAGAAATTAGAAATCAGTATTTAATTGTTAAAGATGGTCAGTTAGCTGGTATGGGTGCTCACTCATACAGTAAAGGTTCAGCAACTGGTGGATCCGAAGAAGCGGCAAAATACAAAAAAAAATAATTTTAAATATAATTAATAAAGGTGGCTACTTATCAGTAGCTACCTTAAAAATCTGGACTTATCATAATGAATTTGTTTATGATAATTGATGAAGTATTTTTTCATAATTTTCTTTTTTTTAATTAATATAAATTTTTCATATTCTACTCAAAAGGATAAAGCATATTTTGCTGGGGGTTGTTTTTGGTGTGTTGAGGAGTCATTTGAAAAATTAAAAGGTGTAGAAGAAGTAATTTCTGGTTATTCTGGAGGTATTACTGAAAACCCAACCTACAAAGAAGTCACGTATGGAAATACTGGTCACTTTGAAGTTGTAGAAATAATCTATGATAAAAAAGTAATTTCATTTGAGGAGTTACTAGAAAATTTTTGGGTTAATATTGATCCATTTGATGCTTATGGTCAATTTTGTGACAAAGGATATAGTTATAGATCAGTTGCATTTTATCAAAATGATGAAGAAAAAAAATTAATAGAAAAAGATATAAAAGATTTACAAAATAAATTTAATAAAAAAGTTGTTACATATATTAGGAATTTTGAAAAATTTTATAAAGCGGAGGAATACCATCAAGATTTTTATAAGATTAAATTACAGAGATATCTTAGTTATAAAAAAGCATGTGGAAGAGAAGAACTATTAAAAAGAATCTGGAATCAATAAATCTTTATGAAGAATACTATAAATTGGAATTTTGATAACTCTTATTCAAGACTATCTAATACATTCAAAGAACATATCGAGCCTGTTGCTGTAAAAAATCCAGAATTAGTTTTGATGAATAAAGATTTAGCTGAAGAATTAAATCTAGACTTTTCTAAAATTAATGAAAATGAATTAGCAGCTTTATTCAGTGGAAATATTCTGCCAGATGGGAGTAATGCTATCGCTCAAGCTTATGCTGGTCACCAATTTGGACATTTCACAATGTTAGGAGATGGAAGAGCAGTTTTAATAGGAGAGCATTTAACGAAAAATAATGAGAGATACGATATTCAATTTAAAGGTTCAGGTAAAACAGCATTTTCAAGAAATGGTGACGGCAGAGCTGCACTGGGTCCAATGTTAAGGGAATATATAATTAGTGAGGCAATGCATAATCTAAAAATTCCTTCAACAAGAAGTTTAGCAGTAACTAAAACAGGTGAGGAAATAATGCGAGAGACTCCATTGCAAGGTGCTATCTTAACGAGAGTAGCTTCAAGTCATATTAGAGTTGGAACTTTTCAATATGTTGCAGCACGTAATAAAAAAGATGAGTTAGAAATTTTACTAAATTATGTGATTAAAAGACATTATCCAGAACTAATAAATTCAAAAAATAAAGCTCTAGACCTTTTGAACGTACTTATAGATAAACAGATTAATCTTGTAGTTAATTGGATGCGTGTTGGTTTTATTCATGGTGTTATGAATACTGATAATATGACAATTTCTGGTGAGACAATCGACTATGGTCCATGTGCATTCATGGATACCTATGACCCAAAAACAGTTTTTAGCTCAATTGATAGGATAGGAAGATATGCTTATTGTAATCAACCAGCTATTACAAAATGGAATCTTTCAAGATTTGCTGAGTGTTTAATACCTTTAATTAATGAAGATGAAGATAGGGCGATTAAAAGTGCAACAGAGATAATTGAAACATTTGGCAAAAAATATGAAGAAAAATGGTTGAAGATGATGAAAAAAAAACTTGGATTATTAGGTGAAAATAACAAAGATAAATTTTTGATTGTTGATTTGCTCACTTGGATGCATCAAAACAAAGTAGACTATACAAATACTTTTTGTCATTTAATGAATCTTAAAGACTATGATGATGACTTATATAATGATGATAATTTTCAAAAATGGAAAAAAAATTGGCTAGAGAGATTAAAACTAAATAATAATACTAAAGAAGATTACACAAAATTAATGAGAAGTATTAATCCTCTTGTGATTCCTAGAAATCACAAAATTGAAAATGCATTAGAAAAAGCCAATGATAGTGATCTTGAACCATTCAATGAACTTTTAGAAATTTTAAAAGCACCATATGACCTACAAGAAAATATTACAGATTATCTTAAAATGGACACCTCTTTTAAAGATTACAAAACTTTTTGTGGTACTTAACTTTATTAATTAATTAGAAAATTTTTTCCAATTTTCGACTGGGGGAACTAAATGTTCAAGTGTTGATGAGTCTTTTGCTAAAAATACTATATCTGCTGAAATTGATATCCTTTCAGAATTAGACTTTCCTTGTTCTGTGCCATGAATTGTTTTAGAAGGAAATATCAACAAATCATCTTCTTTAGTATCAAATACAACTTTACTTGAATTTAAAATATCTCGTTTTTTGAAAATATTTTCTTTTGCTAATGATCTTGAGTCGAATAATTGAGGAATAAATTCATTATGCTTAGAAGTATCAAAAAACATAATCTTAGCATCGTCTTTTTGTTTCTTTAAATAGAATGCAATGGAAATATGCGACTGATCATGTGAATGATTATCAATATGTTCAGTTTTTTTTGAAATTGTTGCCCACGATCTCTGAAAATAAAGATCAAGCTTTGTATGGTTAACTGATAAACTTTCTAAATATTCTAAAATACAATTGTTAATTAGAATAAATAAATTTTTAAATTTTGGATTATTGTGTAAATACTCAAATCCTTGCGTATCTCCTGTCCAAGCTTTCATTGCGGATTTATAATTTAAATTTTTGCTTTTTTTTTCCATTAATCGGACTTCTTCAATCATTTCATTTTTTTCATTTTCTGAAAGTGAAAGTGTCGACTTATAAACTGTCAGTGGAAAAAAATTAAAAATTTTTTGCATTTAAAAGTAAATTATAGTACGTAAGGTTCCGGTCTTGCCTTTGCACCTAATACTCTTTCTACTGCCATATTTGAAATATCAATCGATTGATAAGAGCCTGTTGTAATTAGTTCTGTTAAAGCTCTTCCAATTCCTGGTGCTTGCATTAATCCTCTTCCAGTAAAACCCGTTGCTAAGTAAACATTTTCAAATTTTGGATGTTTTCCTACAACCGCATTGTTGTCTAATCTATTACAATCATAATAACCTGCCCAACCACCGGTCAACTTCAATTCTTCAAATGCTGGAATTCTTTTAGCTAAAGCAGGCCAAACCAATTCTTCAAAATCATCCCAGGCTGGTTCAAGATCTGTAGCATCAAAAACTGATTTTGGTGAGCCAGCTAAATACTCTTTACCTTCAGGTCTCCAATAAACTCCTGTTGTTAAATCTCCAGTTAATGGCATTTCAGGAATATGTTTTGGACACTTTACTCTAAAAACTGTGTGCTTTTGCGGCTCTACAGGAATATCTTGCAATAATTCTTTTGTCCAACATCCAGCGGCAGAGACTATCGTTTTAGCATTTATTTCCGATAAAGACTTAACTTCACCTTTAACAAATTCTGCACCTTGCTCTATCGCTTTACTTTTTAATGCTGTGTGAAAAAGGAAAGGATCAATCCATCCTTCGCTTTTATTGTCAGTAAATGTAGCCGTTTCTATTCCTTCTTTGTTTATATAAGGAAAAAACTTATCTAACTCGGAACCTCTGATGTTCTTTGTTCCAGCGTCACATGCTTTATGATTTTCAAGAGCCCTATATTGTTCGTCTGCATGTTCTGGGCCAAACATTAATAGATATCCATTTGGTACCATGCTTGCAGTAGGATTAGGATTTTTTTCTGTTTTCAGTAGCTCTGGTATTTGAAAAATAAATTCTCTAGCAAATTTACCTAATAAAATATTTTCCGTTTGAAAAAATTGTCTTCTAAAACCGCCAAGAGATAACGGAAAGGAAGCTGATTTATAAGTTGGGTCTCTCTCAATTACTTTAACTTTTCTTCCCTCTTTAGATAGGAAATAAGCGGTTGCTGCTCCAATTATTCCCCCACCAACTATTACAACATCATCCATTTAATTTAGCACCATTAAGTTATAGTTAAGAAATAAAGCATAGAAACACCAAAGTAAATATGGAATCATTAAGTAATAACTTACAAAATTGACACGTTTAAATCTAATAATCAAAATTATTATCAAAGTTATCAAAATCACAAGAACAACTAATGCAAAAAATATTTGATGGAGTCCAAAAAAAACAATACTCCAAGTTGCATTAAAAACTATATGTATAAAATAAATATAAATTGTATTTACATCTCTTTTTTTACTATGCCAAAAAAACCAAATAGCTAATGTCATCATTATGTAAAGTGTTGTCCAAACAGGTGCAAATATCCAATCTGGTGGATTATAATTCGATTTCACAAGGCTAGAATACCAGGGTTCTTTGAAGCTAATTGAGACTAAACCTCCAGTAAATGATGCAGAAAAAGTGACAATTAAAAAAAGAATTAATGAATAAAATTTATTTTTTACCATATTAGTATTATACATCTTTATAATATGAATAAAAAAACTATTTGGATCACAGGTGGTAGCACAGGAATTGGTAAAGCTTTAGCAATAAAATTTGCCAAAGAAGGTTGGAATGTTGCAATATCTGCAAGACGTGAAAATTTACTAAAAGAAACTTGTGGAGAGCATGAAAATATTAGTTCTTTTCCATTAGACGTAACCGATAAGAATAAATGTAAAGAAGTTTTTCAAAATATAGTAGATACTTTTGAGAGTGTAGATATTTGTTTTTTCTCAACTGGTACATGGGATCCCAATAAAGAAAAAGATATTGATGTTGAGCAAATTGAAAATGTATTTAAAGTAAATTTTTTTGGAACATTAAATAGTATTAAAGCTGTAGAGAAATATTTTAAAGATAGAAAAAGTGGGACAATAACTATAGTCTCCTCTATCGCTGGTTACCGAGGATTACCTAATTCAACTGGATATGGGCCATCGAAATCAGCTTTAAATAATTTAGCTGAAAGTTTATATTTCGATTTTGGTAGATCAAATGTTCGGGTGTGTCTTGTCTCACCAGGTTTTATTAAAACACCGATGACTGACAAAAATGATTTTAAAATGCCTTTCTTAAAAACTTCTGAATATGCTGCAGAAAAAATTTATGATGGTTTAGTAAACAAAAATTCTTTTGAAATTCATTTTCCAAAATCTTTAACAACTATATTGAAAATATTAAGTTTCTTACCAAACAAAATTTATTTTGGCTTAATTGGGAAACTTACAAAATATCAAAAAAAAAATTAATCTTTTACAAAAACAACAGTTAATTCAGCAACTTTGAAACCAAACTTAGTCATTGTAGCCCTGTTAATTGCTACACGTTCATCTTGTTTAAAAATCCAATCATCAAAAGTAATTTTCATTTCTTTACCTTTGACTGGTACTAACAAAACATATTCAAATTTAAAAGCTGGACCATACGAATATCCTTTAGCTTTACCAACAACATCTCCTGCCGTACCCTCATAATTATTTTCATCAATTTTAGTGATCTGCCATTGTCTAGTTTGAATTTCCCCATCATCCCAGTTAAATTTTTCGTCGAGTATCAGTTGTTTACCATCCCATTTTCCGTTTAAATCTGCAGAAAATTGTCTTGTGACTTTTCCAGATCTATTTTGAAGCACACCCCAAGCTTTTACATTGCCGGACAAATATTTTTCAATAATCAATCTAGGTTCTTTATTTTTAAAATCTTCTGGTTTCATAGTGCTATTTTTTGAGCAGTTTGTAATTAAGAAAAGAAAAATTATCAATAAAATTGATTTGCTATTTTTAATTTTAATCATTCGTTTCCTTTAAAGATCATTTATTTTGAAGTGAAAATTGAATTAAATCTATATTTTTCGATTTAAATCCTGCCTCACAATAAGAAAGGTAAAATTCCCACATTCTTTTAAAAGTTAAATCAAATCCTTGTTTCTTAATTAATTCCCACTTCTTATTAAATTCTTTTCTCCATATTGCTAATGTATCAGAATAATGATCTGCATAAGAGTCATATGACTTGATAGCTAGACCATTTTCCGAAACATATTTATTAATAATATTCTTACTTGGTAAAAATCCCCCAGGAAAAATATATTTTTGGATAAAGTCTGTCTTGTTTTTATATCGGTCAAACATATTATCATCTATTGTAATAGCCTGAATAGCAGCTCTTCCATTATCTGATAGATTGTCTTTAATAGTTTTAAAATAACCTTCTAGGTAATTTTGTCCAACAGCTTCTATCATTTCTATTGAAGCTATTGAATTATATTTATTTTTTAAATCTCTATAATCTTTTATTTCAATATTTACTTTTTCGTTTAAGCCGCATTCATGAATTCTTTTTTTTGCATATTCAAATTGTTCTTTCGATATAGTAATGCAATCTAATTTAACATCATATTTTTTTCCTAAATATTCAGCAAAACCACCCCAACCACATCCAATCTCTAAAATTTTGTCACCATCATTTGGTTTTATTAAATCGATTAATTTTTGATATTTATTATTTTGTGCATTAGATAAATCTTTATTTCTCTCATCGAATATTGCACTTGAGTAAGTTAAAGTTTTATCAAGCCATAGTGCAAAAAACTCATTGCCTAAGTCGTAATGTTTTGAAATATTATCTTTACTTCGATCTCTGGTGTTTTTAATAAGTATATTTTTCACATAATTGACTACTGGAAAGTCTAATAGACCAGAAAATTTATAAATTATTTTAATATTTCTTGCAGTGATTTCAATCAAGTTTGAAAGATTATCAGTTTCAAATTCATCCCTCATATAAGATTCTGCAAAACCAACACTTCCTCCTTTTATTAAGTTAAAAGTAAAATTTGGTTTTTTTATCTTTAAAACTGATTTTAAAGGACTATTAGGGTTTCCAAATTTTAATAATTCACCATCATATTTTGTGATCTCTAAATACCCGTGCTTAATATCTCTTAAAATTTTGAAGACGACTCGATCTGAAAAGTTATATAAGCCCATCAATTCTCAAAAGTAATATTGTTTTTAATTTTAAATTTTTTTTTTACGAATTTTATTCCTTTAAGCCATAATTTAAAGGCTTCAAAATGTATCGCCGATATAATTTTAAATGTCATTAAAGGGTGCTTTATATATGATTTAAGTAGTTCTACGGTTGTAAAATCTGCCCTTATTCCATTTTGTGATGCAAATAAGATTTTTTCATTTTGCTGATATTGATCAATAACGACTGAAATCTTTTCAGAGGGTTTTGAAATTCTAAAAAAATAATTACAATTCATCTCAATAAATGGAGACACATGAAATTTTTTGAAACAGTTGTGTTGTAACATATTATTTTTCTCTACTCTAAAAATATAAGTATGTTGTTCTCCAAAAGTATTTTTTACCTCATATAATATTGAAATTAAATTTTCATTACGATCATAAACAAAGAAAACACTAAGAGGATTAAACACATATCCAAAAATTCTTGGATAGCACAAAAGCTTTATTTTTATATCTTTTGAAAAGATATTATTTTCCTCTAAATTTTTTTTTACCCATTCAATCAAAGACGAGCCATCTCTTTGACCATGATCTTTGTCAAAAAAACTGATTAGATTAAACCGATTATATGAGAAAAAACTTATATTTTTGTTCAGATTATTTAAATCAGATAAATCGATTAATAATGCAAATACACTGTACTTAAAACAATGTTTTATTGGTTTAAATCTTTTGTGTATTACTGTTCCATTGTAAATTGAGCTAGTCATCAAAGTTTTTTAGCATTTCAATTGATGATTTTATTCCATCTTCATGAAAACCGTAACCAAAATAACTACCACAAAAAAGAATATTTCTTTTATTTTGCAAATTTTTAAGCTTACTTTGATAATCTAAAGCGTATTGATCAAAATATGGGTGAGTGAATTTAACTTTTTTCAAAATTTTTGTTTTATCAATATCAAGGTATGGATTTAGTGTAAGAAATATATTTTTTTCACATTCTAAATTTTGAAGTAAATTTAACCAGTAAGTGATCGAATTTTTTTCGATTTCATTTTTCTTCATTGATGAGTTCCAAGCACACCAGGCATTCTTATTTTTTGGCATAACTGTCTCATCTGTGTGTATATAAGCCAAATTTTCTTTATAACTGAAATTTGACAAAACTTCTTTCTCTTGGTCAGTTGGGTTTTCAATCATTGATAATGCTTCGTCCGCATGTGTTGCAATAATTACTTTGTCGTAATCAAAAAATTCATTTTTTCCACCATAATACAAATCAATACCATTTGATTTACTAATTATTTTATTGACTTTATAATTCTTAAAATATTCTCCACTAATTTTTGATAGAATAGTTTTTACATATGACCTGGTTCTATTTGAGACCGTGTACCACTGTGGTCTATTTTTAAGTTTAAATAATCCATGATTTTGAAAAAATTTTAAAAAGAATTTTAAAGGCATCTTATTCGCAGCATATGGTGGCATCGACCAGATTGCTGACACCATAGGTATTAAATGATAATTGATAAATTCTTTTGAAAGATTATTCTTAATCAAATAATCACCCAATGTGATTTTCTCATTTATATTATCTAGCTTGTCGGATTTTTTATAAAATTTTATAATATCAAAAAACATTTTTAAAAATTTAATATTAAATAGATTTGTCTTATTTGAAAAAATTCCATTTAATCCTTTTCCACAGTATTCAAAGTTTGAGTTATCTACTGATACAGAAAAAGACATGTTGCTTTTTTCAATTTCAATTTTATTTTCATTAAAAAAATTAATTAAATTTGGATAAGTTTCAAAGTTAAATACAATGAAGCCTATATCTACTGATACTTTTTTGGTTCCAATCATAAGGTCAATTGTGTGGGAATGACCACCAAAGTGATCTTCTTTTTCAAATAAATCTACGTGATTTTTTTTTGAAAGATAATAAGCAGCACTTAATCCTGAAATGCCTGAACCAACTACAGCAATTTTCATCAACAATTATGCTGCATCTTCTTTAAATTCATCCATACTAGGACATGTGCAGAAAATATTTTTATCACCATAAACATTGTCTACTCTTGCAACCGGTGGCCAAAATTTGTTTACTTTTAAAAATTTTGCTGGGTAAGCAGCTTGCTCTCTAGAATATTTGTGTGTCCAATTATCAGAAGCCAACTCAGTGTCTGTATGAGGAGCGTTTTTAATTGGATTATCAACTTTATCAAATTTACCAGTTTTAATTAGATCAATTTCTTGTTTAATCTTAATTAGAGTATCACAAAACCTATCAAGCTCTGACAAGTTCTCACTTTCTGTAGGTTCAATCATCATTGTTCCAGCCACAGGCCAAGACATTGTTGGTGCATGAAAACCAAAATCAATTAATCTTTTTGCGATATCTTCCTCAGTGACTCCCGTTTCTGATTTGATTGACCTAATATCAATTATACACTCGTGGGCAACATTACCGTTTGAACCTTTGTATAAGATTGGATAATGATCTTTCAGTCTTTCAGCAATATAATTTGCATTTAGTATCGCAACTTTAGAAGCTAGTTTTAATCCCTCTGATCCCATCATTTTTATATACATCCAAGAAATTGATAAAATACTTGAGCTTCCCCATGGAGCAGCAGAGACAGCTCCAATTCCCGTTGCTGGACCACAATCTTTAACAACTGGATGATTAGGCAAATAAACTTGTAGATGTTTTTTACATGCAATAGGTCCCATACCTGGTCCACCCCCACCATGAGGGATACAAAATGTTTTATGTAAATTTATATGACAAACATCCGGGCCAAAATTTCCAGGTTTGGCTATACCAACTAGTGCATTCAAATTTGCCCCATCCATATACACTTGCCCACCATGTTTATGAATTAGTTCACATATATCCATGATTTTTTCCTCAAACACTCCATGAGTAGATGGATATGTGACCATCAAGGCTCCTAAATTCTCTGAATGAAGCTCTGCTTTTTTCTTTAAATCATCAAAATCAACATTACCTTCTTTATCACAATTAACTACAACCACTTTCATTCCAACCATTTGTGCACTAGCAGGATTGGTTCCATGTGCAGAGCTTGGTATTAAACATATGTTTCTATTTTTATCACCTCTGTCTAGATGATATTTTCTAATTACCATTAGTCCTGCATATTCTCCTTGAGCACCTGCATTTGGTTGAAGTGAAACTCCAGAAAAACCAGTAATTGATCTTAACCAATTTTTTAAATCAGTGAATAATGTCCTATATCCGTCCATCTGCTCAATAGGTACAAATGGATGGGGCTCAGCTAATTCTCTCCATGAAATAGGTATCATTTCTGCAGTAGCATTTAATTTCATTGTGCAAGAGCCTAACGCTATCATGGTTCTGTTAAGAGCTATATCCTTATCCTCTAATTTTTTAAGGTATCTAAGCATTTCTGTCTCAGAACGATATGAGTTAAAAACAGGATGTTCTAAATATTTAGAAGTTCTCAATAAACTTTTTGGTAAATTGGGTAAACTTACTGTTGGATCCTCTTTTTTTATGGACTCGGCTGCATTAAAAATTTTTAACAGTTGATTTACTCTATAAACATTTTTTTTCTCATCAAAAGAAATAGCAAGCATTTCAGAGTTTACTTTTCGAATATTAACTTTTTGATTTAAAGCATTTTTATAAATTTGATCAGTCTTTTCTTTAGTAATAATTGTAACAGTATCAAAAAAGTAATCAGAATATATTTCATATCCAGATTGTTTTATTTTATCAGCAAAATTTTTTGCTAATTGAGAAACTCTCTCAGAAATTTTCTTAATTCCTTCTGGGCCATGATAAATGGCATAAGCTGCTGATACTATGGCTAACAACGCTTGAGCAGTACAAATGTTACTTGTAGCTTTGTCTCTTCTAATATGTTGTTCTCTAGTCTGTAGTGACAATCTATAAGCCTTGTTTCCATGTCTATCTACTGAAACACCAACTATTCTACCTGGCATAGATCTTTTGTATTCATCTTTTGTTGCAAAAAATGCTGCATGTGGTCCTCCATAACCCATCGGAATACCAAATCTTTGTGAACTGCCAACTGCAATATCAGCCCCAAGTTCTCTCGGCGTTTTAAGCTTTGCAAGTGCAAGAAGATCACAAGCTAAAATAGCTTTACCATTTTTTTTATGAATTTTGCTAATTGACTCGCTTGGGTCTTTAATATCTCCTAAGGTTCCAGGATACTGTAATATTCCACAAACAATATCCTCTTTTAATTGTTCTAAAACTTTATCTTCATTTCCAACAAGAACTTTGAGACCCATAGGCTCTGCTCTAGTTCTTATAACCTCAACAGTTTGAGGGTGGCAATTTTCTGAAACAAAAACTAAATTGCTATCACTTTTATCAAGTCTATAACTTAAACCCATAGCCTCTGCTGCCGCTGTGCCTTCATCAAGTAAAGATGCATTTGCAATATCCATTCCTGTAAAATCAACAATCATTTGTTGAAAGTTTAAAAGCATTTCCAATCTTCCTTGAGCTACCTCTGGCTGATAAGGTGTGTAAGAGGTATACCAGCCTGGATTTTCCAATATATTTCTTAAAATTACATATGGTGTATAAGTTCCATAATAACCCATGCCTATAAAGTTTGAGTAAATTTGATTTTTTTTTGAAATTGCTTTTAATTTTCTTAATGCTTCATACTCTGAATTAGACTCACCAATATTCAGTTCACCCTTGAACTGTATTTTTTCTGGAACAGTATTATCAATCAAATCATCCAATGATTTGTAATTTAATTTTTTTAACATTTTTAATTGATCCTCTTCAGATGGACCAATATGTCTTTTTATAAAATCTTTTTCAGAATTATGTAACATTTAAGTATTAGCCTCTTTTGCAAATTTATCATAGTCGTCTTTATTCATTAAAGAGTCCATTTCAGATTTATCTTTAATCTTTAATTTAAAGAACCAAGCAGAATTTTCAGGATCTTGATTTATTTTTGATGGATCATCCACAATTTCTTGGTTTGTATCAACAACTTCACCACTCACTGGAGTATAAACATCGCTTGCAGCTTTAGTAGACTCTACAACTCCTGCCGTTCCATCTTTTTCTACACTAGAACCTTTTTCAGGAAGTTCTGCAAACACAATATCTCCTAGCATCTCTGTTGCATGCTTTGTTATGCCGATTGTTGCAACTTCACCTTCTAATTTTATCCATTCATGCTCTTTAGAATATTTCACTTCACTCATTAATTTACCCCTTTTGCGTAACTTTTTTTATAAAATGGTAGGCTACAAATGTTTGCTGCATATTTTTTACCCCTCACCTCTAAAAATACTTTGGTATTTTTTTTTGAAAATTCGTTTTCTACATACCCCATTGCTACAGGTCCATTTACACTTGGCCCAAATGTACCACTAGTTATTTCTCCAATATGAACATCGGATTGATTAAATATCTTTGTTTTTTCTCTGGCAATTATTCTTCCCTCAGGTTTTATTCCAACTCTAATTTTTGTAACACCATTGTTCAATTGTTTAATAATTATGTCTGAACCAATAAAGTCTCCTTTAGATATTCTCTCCTTTGAAATTGCCCACTTTAAATTTGCTTCCACTGGGGTTTTGTCTTTATCAAGATCATGACCGTACAAACATAAGCCAGCTTCTAACCTTAATGTGTCTCTTGCTCCTAAACCAACTAGCTTCGAACCTTTATCAATTAATTCTCTAGTCAATTTATCCGCGAAATTATTTAGAATTGATATCTCAAAACCATCTTCACCTGTATACCCAGATCGAGTAATATATACTTTCTGATTATCAAATAAGAACCAGTTTCCAGACATAAAATTTAAATCTTTTACTCCGTCAACAACTTCATTTAAGATTTGCGATGATTTAGGTCCCTGAATTGCTATTAATGATCTATTTTCATCCAAAACCATTTTGTACTTTTCTTTTAAAAGTTCCTTTAAAATTTTAAAATCATTGTCTTTACACGCTGCATTAAGAATTATTAAAAAACCTTCATCAATTTTTGTAATGATTAAATCATCTTGTATTCCAGCATCTTTATCCATCAAAAAGCTGTACTTAGAGTGATTCAATTTCAAATTTTTCAAATCTAATGGAAAAATTTTTTCTAAATCTTTAATTAATTCTTCACCACCATAAATAAATAATTGACCCATATGTGAAACATCAAAAATACCAGAGTGATTTCTAGTGAATTTATGCTCCTCTACAATACCTTCAGAATATTGGATTGGCATCTGATAACCTGCAAATTCAACAAACTTTGCGTTACAATCTTGATGTAATTGGTAAAGCGATGTTTTTTTTATTTCCATATTAACTCATTATACCCATCTGTATATTTGCCTGAGAGTTTTGCTCCTTCGGCGAGAATTAAATCTCTTTCCAGAGTTAATATGTTACGGTCCTTTTTGCCTGAGAGATTCCTGGGTTGTTGCTCCTTCGGCGCTACGATAATCTGTAGTCTCTCCCGTAAATCAATAGTCCTATAAGTGACATAAAATGTCAATTGGAAACGATTGCCTTTGGCTTTTTTAAAAGCGTGTAAAACTGTAGTAATACAGCAAAAAGTATTATTGCTCCTCCTATCAGTCCATACAATGAAGGTATTTCGTTTACAAAAAGAAAAGCCCAAATAGGACCAAGAACGGATTCGGATAGCATGATTATTCCAACCATCGCAGAAGAAGTTGTTCTTGCACCAATTGTTATAAATATAAAACCGAAACCTATTTGAAAAAACCCTGCTAAAAAACCTAAAAAAATATCATGAGGTGAAATCATTATTGTAGGTGAAAGTGATAAACCAATAAGACATGAACTTATACCTGCAACGAACTGTGCTGGGACCATATCAACAGATGGAAATTTTCTAACGATCATTATCAAAACTGCAAAGGTAATTGGCATTGTGAAAGCTGCTAAATTTCCAGATAATTCTCCTGGAGATAATGAATTTCCAACCATTAACAACACACCAGACATTGCTAGAATAATTGAAATTAACGTAATTAAATTAATTTTTTCTTTTAAGAAAAAAAAACCAAATATAGATAAAAATAAGATTTGAAGTGATATGATGAAGTTAGTATTAGCAACAGTGGTGTTATACATGGCAAAAACATAACCACAGAAACCAATAGATAATATTAATCCACCAATAAAACCTGGTAATCCAGAGTCATAAAACGATTTTAAAACTTTGCTTTTGTAAGTGATAATCAAAAAAGTTAAAACCGTAAGAGAGAAAAATAAGGATCTCCAAAATAATATCTGCCATAAAGTTGCACCTTCAAAAGATTTAACTATTAATCCACCAAAGCTTAAACTAAGAGCACCAAAAAATATCAGTAATGGACCGGGTAAACTTTTTAAAATATTCATTAAATTTGTGAAATTAAATTTTGAGTCTCTAAGTCATACAATTTAAAGAGAGTTTCTGCACTACTTAAATCGACCTCCTGAAATTTAACTCTGGAGCCAGGAGTTAATTGAACTAATTTATCATAATCAGCACTTACAACGACGCCGATTTTAGGATATCCCCCTATAGTTCCATGATCTGAAAGCATGATTATTAGATTGCCATCAGCCGGAACTTGTATCACCCCCTTAATTAAGCCCTCAGATCTGATATTAGTATCAAATATATTTTCTATTTTTTTTCCTTCTAATCTCATTCCCATACGATCAGATAATTTAGAAACTTTAAATTCATTTTTAAAAAAAATTTTCTTGCTCTCTTCAGAAAAATAATTGAAATTCGTGCCTTTAATTACTCTAATATTTTCTATCTTTGTATTAAAATAATTTAATTTTCTATTTACAAAGTTATCATTAATTTTTTTAACATTAATTTTTTGGTTAACAGATAATTTTTCTCCATTATTAGATCCTATTTTTGCTTTAGTATTAGTTGAACAACTAGACCATTGAAATTTTAAATCAAATGTACCACTGATTGCTAGATATCCATAAACGGATTTATTAGTTGATATAATATCTAACTCGTTATTATTTTCTAGAATGAATGATTGATAACATTCTCCATCAATTAAATTATCACCATTTTTAATTTTAAAACTCACATCGCCAGTAATAGCAATATTAATTTTATCTCCATGATATTTCAAATGAGGGCCCTGATATGCAAATTCTATTACTGGATGATTATGATTATTGCCAGTAAGTTTGTTAGCTAGTAAATAGTTTCTATTATCCATGGCTCCACTGAATGGGATACCTATATGATAAAGATTATTTCTTCCAAGATCTTGGAAAGTTGAATTAATACCAGCCCTTAAAATTTCAAAATAATTTTTATTCATGATAATTTTGATAATTCTCTTTGGTAATTCTCTTAAATATTACTAAATCACCTGGATTAATTAAGTTAGGCTTATTTTCTTTGGAGCTATCAAAAATATTTAATGGAGTATTTCCAATGATATTCCATCCTCCAGGACTTTCAAATGTGTAGATATTGGCAAATTGCTCTGTCAAACCAATTGAGCCCTTTGGCACTTTAACCCTCGGGGTATCAAGACGTTTTGCTCTAAGATTTTCATCTAAATCTCCAAGAAAAGGCATACCTGCAATAAAACCTGTCATATAGCAAAAAAATTCTTTTTCAAAAAAACTCTCGTATATTTTTTCCTCTTTCATCTTAAGTTTTTCCTCTAATCTTTTTATGTCTAGAGAAAATTCTTTCTCACAACAAACAGGAATTTCGAATTTTTTATTTTGAATACTATCACCTTTAATAATCTCAATATTATCAATTATCTTTTTAAGTTTATTAAAATTAATTTTCTTAAGATCAAAAGAAATAATCAATTTATTATATGATGGGGTAAGATTATTTATTCCTGGAATATTTTTTTTTTGAATAGTTTTAAAGTATTTAATTACTTGAGTGTTAATGTCTTTATTTATCTCTTTACCAAAATCACAATATAAAGCTGCGTCACCAAGATTTGATATATTTTTTATCATGCCATGTTATACTGAAGAATAATGAGTATTGAAATTAATATAAATTGTGATTTAGGCGAGAAATCTAAACATCATTCTAACAAGCATGATCCTGACTTACTTGAGATAGTTAATTCAGCAAATATAGCATGTGGTTATCATGCGGGTGATGAAGAAACTATGAATCAAGTTGTAGAAATATCAAAAAAAAATGGTGTCAGTATTGGAGCACATCCATCTTTTAATGATCCTGAAAATTTTGGGAGAGAACGAATGAATTTATCCTCTTCTGAATTAGAAAAATTAATAATTGATCAATATGAAATTCTTCAAACAATTTCGTCTAACCATGGTGAAAATGTAACTCATATAAAACCACATGGAGCTTTAAATAATATGGCATGTGAAGATATTGATTTAGCAACGACTTTAGCAAAAGTAATTAAAAGAATAAATCCAGAGTTGATTTATTTAGTGCCAACTGGATCTAAAATGGAACAAGCTGCTAAAAAATTAGATATGAAAATTGCTTGTGAAATATTTGCTGATAGAAATTATGAAGATGATGGAAATCTTGTATCAAGAAAAAAACCTCATGCTTTAATCACTGACCCAGAGCAAGCAAAAAAACATGTTTTAAAGATGGTGCAAACTCAGTCACTTAATTGTCACAGTGGGAAACAAATACCTTGTGAAATCGATTCTGTTTGTATACATGGCGATAACATAAGTTCATTAGAAACAGCTAAATCTATAAAAAAAAATTTACTGAGTAATGGACTAAAACTTGAAACATTAAATAAAATGAAAAAATTTATATGATTAAAAATTTACTTATTTCAGTATTTATCTCTACTTTAATAGTCTCAAGTTCATATGCTGCAGGATCGAGCGATAGTGGTTCATCTAAAACTAAAACAAAATATGATATGGCTGTTACACATATCAAAGCAGCAAAAAACTTTGAAAAAAAAGATAAGCTAGATAAAGCAAAAAAAAGTTATTTAAAAGCGCAAAAATTATTAGTTCAATCTAACAAAAATTTTCCAAATAAAGTTGATACATTAAATTATCTTGGTTTTACAACTCGAAAGCTTGGTGATTTTGAAAATGGGGAAAAATTTTATTTACAAGGATTAAAAATTGATCCAAAGCATATAGGTATAAATGAATACCTTGGTGAATTATATGTAGCCACAAATAGACATAATCTTGCAGTTGAAAGACTTGAAGTTTTAAAAGATTGTAATTGTAAAGAATATGACCAGTTAAAAGCAGTTATAGCTGGTGAAAAATCAAAATATTAATTACTAGTAATAGACAACAGAAATCTAACAATTATAATTGTATTTTAAAATAATATTACCTTGTTAGAAGAATCACTCATACTCTTACAGATCATTTTCATTGATATTATCTTGGCTGCGGATAATGCAATTATAATTGGTTTAATAGCAGCAAATTTTGTACCTAAAAATAGAAAATTGATTATTTTTTGGGGTGTAGTTGGTGCACTTGTTTTCAAAGTTTTGTTTGCAATTTTCGCAACTTATCTTTTCCAATTTTATTGGGTCAAAATAATTGGGGGTCTTCTTTTAATTTGGATTGTTAATGATCTGAGAAAAGATTTGTTTGAAATTAAAAAGATCAAATCACCTACTAAAAAATCAAAAGAACCATCATTTATTAAAAGTATTTATAAAGTCCTTTTTGCAGATATAACTATTAGTTTTGACAACGTGATTGGGGTTGTGGGTGCTGCAAAAGGAAATTTTGGTTACATGATGTTTGGACTGATCTTGTCAGTTGTTTTGACTGGTGCATTAGCTACCTATCTAGCTAATTATATTCAAAGACATCTTTGGATTGCCTATATTGGTTTAGGTTTTATTTTGCTTGTTGCTTTACAACTGATTATTGGTGGATTAAACGATTATGGTGTCCTATCAATTAACGAAACCTTCAAAAAATATTTTTAACTATATTATTTGTTGATAAAATAACAATTTTTTAAGAAAAATTAAATAATTTGCTTATTGAAAGTTTCTTAAATTAGTTTTTAATTTAGTTTTTAAAAAATTGTTAACAATAAAAGGATAATAATGAAAAAATTAATTATTGCTGCATTTATGTTTGTATCGAGTTTTGGAACAAATGTGATAGCAGATGGTCATTCAATTAAAATGGGGATTATCTTAGGATTTACTGGTCCAATTGAGTCCTTAACACCTGCTATGGCTGCCTCTGCTGAATTAGCTTTCAAAGAAGCTTCGGACTCAGGGTCGCTATTAGGCGGAAAAAAAATTAAATCAATTAGAGCAGACTCAACTTGTGTAGACTCAGCAGCAGCAACTGCAGCAGCTGAAGGTATTATTTCACAAGGTGTGACAGCAATTATGGGAGCTGATTGTTCAGGTGTGACGGGTGCCATTGCATCTAATGTTGCAGTACCAAATGGTGTTGTAATGATCTCACCTTCAGCAACATCTCCAGGTTTAACTACTCTTGACGATAAAGGATACTTTTTTAGAACAGCTCCTTCAGATGCAAGAGGTGGTCAAATCTTGGCTGATGTTACTAAGGACAGAAAAATTAAAAGTGTTGCAATTACTTATACAAATAACGACTATGGAAAAGGTTTAGCGGATGTTTATAAAGCAGCTGTTGAAGCTCATGGTATTAAAGTTACTACAGTAACTGCGCATGAAGATGGTAAAGCTGACTACTCATCTGAAGTAGCAACACTTGCTTCAGCAGGTGGAGATGCAGTTGCAGTAATAGGTTACTTGGACCAAGGTGGTAAAGGTATAATTCAAGCATCTTTAGACTCTGGTGCATTTGATAGATTTATTTTATCAGATGGTATGATAGGTCAATCTTTAGTTGATGCATTTGGTAAAGATTTGAATAAATCTTTTGGCTCATTACCGGGTTCAACTGGAAAAGGAGCTGGAGTATTTGCTAAAGTAGCAAGTGCTGCTGGTATTGATAGTTCTGGTCCTTACACAGGAGAATCTTATGATGCTGCCGCTTTAATAGTTTTAGCTATGCAAGCAGGTAACTCAACTGATAGAGCGTCAATTGCAAAAAATGTGATGGATGTAGCTAATGGTCCTGGAACAAAGATTTATCCAGGTGAACTTAAAAAAGGTTTAGATTTATTAGCTAAAGGTAAAAAAGTTGACTACGAAGGTGCAACTGGAGTTACTTTTACTAGCGTCGGTGAAGCTGAAGGTTCTTTCTTAGAACAAGAAGTTAAAGGCGGAAAATTCAAAACTAAAAAACAAAGATAATTTTTATCTTAAAAGAATTAAACCCCTGACATCTTGTATGTTGGGGGTTTTTTTTAAAAAAATAAATATTTATCGGCTATGTACAAAGCCCAAGCTATTGCAGCACCTGTAATAATATATTTCATATTCTTATTTTATTTCTATTTTTTCAGGAAGTATACCCTTTGGTCTATACCTCATAATTAATAATAAACCTATTCCCATCATTAAAAATCTGAAATAAGGAACACTTTCTATTAAATGAACTTTTAAAAAATGTGTGTCCTCTAAACCTGCTGTTGTTAGATTGACCAAATACAATCCAATTGGTGCTGCCTCAATCCATAAGAACCAAACTACAAAACCTCCAAGAATTGCTCCAAAATTGTTTCCGCTTCCACCAACAATAACCATAACCCAAATTAAAAAAGTATATCTTAAAGGTCTATAGCTTCCTGGTGTGAATAATCCATCTTGTGTCACAAGCATAGCTCCTGCAATACCAACAATAGCTGATCCTAAAACAAAAATTAACAAATGTTGCTTGACTACATTTTTTCCCATAGCATTAGCAGCTTCCTCATTATCTCTAATAGCTCTCATCATTCTTCCCCATGGAGAATAAAGAGCTTTCTGAGTCAATATTAAAAGAATAATCACAACAACCAAAAATAATCCTGAATAGCAAAGTTTTACAAATACTGATGATCCTTCTATTACAAATTGATTGAGTGCTGCTTGTCTTTCTGCAATATCAGAAATTAAAGATAATTTTCCTGAATTAAATTTTTCAACTAAATTTATAAACCATTCTGTTTCCTGTAGGTTAACTTCATATGGAGCAGGTCGTTTTAAACCAATCACATTTTTAACACCTCTGGTTAGCCAATCTTCATGTTTAATAATTGCTATTACTATTTCTGATATTAGTAATGTGGCTATTGCCAAATAATCAGCTCTTAAGCCTAATGCTACCTTACCAATGACAAAGGCTAATCCTCCTGCAAAGAAAGCACCCGCAATCCAGGAAAAAATTATTGGAAGCCCTAGCCCACCTAGAAATCCAGTTCTTGCTGGATTTACTTCCTCAATTGCTTCAATACCAGGTTCAGAGACAAGTCGTATAATAATTATTCCTGAAATGATAATTGCAGCGATTATATAATTTCTAATTTTAGATTTTTGATATCTATTAAGAACAAATCTAACTGCTAAAACAATTCCAATAATAAAGAATAGACTTAATAGAATGTTGGTACCTCCTGCACTCCAAGCCTCTTGAACTGGATTTACAGAAATTAAAACTGCAGCTAGACCACCTAATGCAGTAAAGCCCATTATTCCAAAATTAATTAAACCAGCATAACCCCATTGAATATTAGCGCCCATCGTCATGACAGCTGATATCAAACATAAATTAAAGATGGATAAAGCAATATTCCAAGATTGAAATATACCTACAAGGATAATTAATCCCATCATAATACTGTAAGCTGCGATTACATTTAAATTTTTTCTCACAATATCTTTCCTTTAAATATTCCTGATGGACGGTAAAGCAATACAATTACCAATATTGAAAAAGATACTGCAAATTTATAATCAGTTGAAAGCAACTGAATTAAACTATCAGGTTCCATGCTTTCTGGTAACACATACATAAAGAATTTCTTATATGCGTAAGTCAGAAATATTTCAGAAAAAGCAATTACGTAACCTCCAAGGAAAGCTCCAAAAGGGTTACCAATTCCCCCAACTATAGCAGCAGCAAATATTGGGAGCATATTATTGAAATAAGTAAATGGTTTAAAACTTTTATCTAAACCATATAAAACTCCACCTATTGTCGCTAAAATTGCAGCAATCATCCAAGTTATCGTAACAATTTTTTTTGGATCTATTCCAGAAAGTAATGCCAAATCCTCATTGTCAGAGTAAGCTCTCATACTTTTTCCAGTTTTAGTTTTATTTAAAAACAAGAATAAAGTTGAAACTAGAATTATTGTAACAACAATTGTTATGACTTGTGTAGACTTTATAGCAAGTCCCTCATTTAAACCTGTCATTTCCTTAAACTCATTAGCTTTAATCAAAAATTTCTCACCGTCAAAAAATCTTCTATCCGATGGACCAATTATAATTCTTACAACCGCCTGAGTAACAAACATTACCCCTATACTCACCATTGCTAATTGAACTGGAGGGCTTTTGTTTAATCTATAATATTTAAATACAAACTTATCAATTACTAACATGTATAAACCCATAAAAAGAATTGCAAAAGGTATTGCTAAAAGTGCTGTGGGTAAAAAACCAAGTGTCAAACCCATTGACTGAAAGTACCATGTAAAAAGTATGGCAACCATTGTGCCAAATGACATCATGTCTCCAGTTGCAAAATTTGCAAAACGGAGTATTCCATAAATTAAAGTAACAAATATAGCTCCGATAGCTAATTGAGATCCGTAAGCAAGAGCAGGAACAAATATATAATTTAATAAAAGAATTATTGCATTTAGAGAATCCATTTAGCCACCTAAAAAAGAGCTTCTTACTCTTGGATCATTTAATAATTCTTTGCCTGTCCCTGAATAACGATTTTCACCAGTGACTAATACATATCCTCTATCAGAAATATTGAGAGCTTGTTTTGCATTCTGTTCAACCATTAAGATAGCAACATTTGTTTTTTTTACTTTTATAATATGATCAAAAAGTTCATCCATCACTATTGGAGAAACACCGGCAGTTGGCTCGTCTAACATGAGTACAGATGGTTTGATCATAAGAGCCCTTCCTAACGCAACTTGTTGTCTTTGACCTCCTGACAATTCTCCCACAAATTGTTTTCTTTTTTCAGTCAAAATTGGAAAAAGATTATAAATTTCGTCAATTACTTTTGTGTAATCTTGATTAACTAAAAAAGCTCCCATCTCTAAATTTTCCTCAACTGTCATGCCTGCAAATACATTTTTTGTTTGAGGCACAAATGAAATTCCTTCTTTCACTCTATCTTGTGGAGAAAGTTTTGTGATATCCTTACCATCAATAATTACAGAGCCAGATTTCAAATTAAGTAAACCTAACATTGCTTTCATCGCAGTCGATTTTCCAGCGCCGTTGGGGCCAAGAATAGATACTATTTCTCCTCTTTCAGCATTAACAGAACATGAATTAATTATATCTGGACCTTTGCCATATCCGCCTGTCATATTGTTTCCTTCAAAAAATGCCATGCTTAATTATCTTTTAGTTTTGAACCTCTGCCTAAATAGCTTTCAATTACTCTTTCATCTTTTTTTGCCTCCTCAACTGAGCCTTCAAATAAAACTGATCCTTCTGCCATAACAATTACTGGATTACATAATCTTCCTATAAAATCCATATCATGTTCAATCATACAAAAAGTATAACCTTTCTCTTTATTTAGTTTCTCTATAGCTGTGCCTAAATCCTTTAATAAAGTTCGATTAACTCCTGCACCAACCTCATCCAATAGAACTAATTTAGCATCCACCATCATTGTTCGCCCTAATTCTAATAGTTTTTTTTGTCCTCCAGATAAGTTTCCAGCTAATTCATTCTTTAAATGACGCAAATTAAGAAAATCAACTACTTCCATTGCTTTTTCCTTTATTTGATTTTCCTCTATTGCAACTAATCCAGGTTTTAATAAAACATTCATCAATTTTTCCCCAGATTGATTACCTGGTACCATCATTAAATTCTCTAATACTGATAAATTAGTAAATTCGTGTGCTATTTGGAAAGTTCTTAATAATCCTTTTGAAAATAATTCATAAGATGGAACATTAGTAATATTTTCATTATTAAATAAAACACTTCCAGCAGACGATTTTAGGTTTCCAGCAATAAGATTAAATAAAGTTGTTTTTCCTGAACCATTAGGTCCTATTATTCCTGTTATGGTTCCTTTTTTAACTTTTAAAGAACAATTGGATACAGCAACCAATCCACCAAAATATTTGGATAAATTTCTTAATTCTAAAATATTATCTTGCATCCGTGAATAAGATTATAATCTCTTATAAATCTTCTTAAGTGATTTTTCTAATAATCTATAATAGCCTAATTTTCTTAATTCATTAACACCTTGCCAATTAAGTCCACCTTGCGTTTGCTCGTTTACTAAATTTCTTAGTGGCTTAGATGAATTAAGTAATGCTAATTCAGCTAATGCTGAATACAATAAAGTAACGTATTTCTGTGAGTCT
The DNA here is from genome assembly GCA_902523125.1 of uncultured Pelagibacteraceae bacterium. Classification (GTDB taxonomy): domain Bacteria; phylum Pseudomonadota; class Alphaproteobacteria; order Pelagibacterales; family Pelagibacteraceae; genus Pelagibacter. Next base: position 50,307 of record CABYYA010000005.1, read on the forward strand.
AGTTTATTAGTTTTTTTTCTAATCAACCATTTTGATAAAATATTTAATAACTCATAAAACGAAGCCATAGTTCCTGAGATGGCCCAAAAATTTTTCGATAATTTTTCATTTTTAATCTCAATTGTTGTGCCAATTTTATCAAAAAAGCTTTTCACCTTTTTGTTTGGTGGAAATATTGCAACTGGTCCTTTGCCCATTCTAATTGGAGGCATTGGTATGGCTCTTATAACAACAGATTTTGTTTTAATTAATTTTTTTAATTTCATATAATTTGTTGTAGACATAAAACTTACAATTATTTGATTATTTTTAAATTGTAGTTTAGGTAATATTGCCTCTCCAACTTTAGGTAAAACTCCAAGAAACACCCAATTAGCTTTATTGATAACTTCTTGATTATTTTTGGCAATTATTACTTTTTTAAGAAATTTTTTTAGGTAAAGTGCTTTTTTTTTATTTCTAGGTGATATAATTATTTTTTTATATTTGATTTTTGACTTACTTATCCCGAATATTACATCTGAAACAATATTTCCTGTGCCTATGAAGCCTAAATTCATTAGTGCAATATATACTTTTCAATATAAAAAAAAAGACCAGCCTATTAAAGCTGGCCTTTTTTAAATTTGTAATAAAACTTTAATTAAAAAGTTCTACCGATACTGATTCTTGCGTGAACTCCATCTTCTATCTGAGCTGTCACTGTTGTATTACCTGAGCTAGATTTACTTGTTACTTTCTCGTATTCACTCAGACCAGCTTCACCTCTAATAAACATATTACCAAGGTCTCTTTCAACACCTATGCTTAAATGTCCACCATAAAATGTTTCACTAGGGTAAGTAGAATTTGTTTGTGTATCAGTTGTAGTCTTGTTCATAATAGTAGTCGTTGCCTCCATTTTATGAGTAGATACCATTGCTTTAATATAAGCACCTGTATCCCCAAGATCTAAACTTCCATACAAACCAACGTTATCTGTAATTTCTACTTCAGCAGTATTAGTTTGTGCGTTTGCAGCTCCACCAGCGCTTCTTACGTTTGTTACTGATCCACTAGCAATATCCATTGGATTTATATCAAGACCAACAGACATAATTCCTAGATCCTTC
>CABYYA010000006.1 GCA_902523125.1 uncultured Pelagibacteraceae bacterium
CTACATGGGTTACAGTTGATGTTAAATCAAAGCCTACTGATAGTGTATACTCATTTATGTCATTACCATTATCACCTACTATAAACATCTTAGTTCCATCATCATTAAAAGTAAGACCCCTAGGAACAGTTTCTTGAGCACTCATATCAAAACCTGTTCCATCTCCATTTATGTCATTGAAAGTTGCAGTTGTTAAATCAAAACCTGTTGATAATGTATATACATATATCTCATTATCAGTATTACCTATGTAATACATTATGGTTCCATCATTATTAAAAGCAATACCTCTGGTTTTATCATCTTGAGCACTAACGTCAAAACCTGTTCCATCTCCATTTATGTCATTAAAAGTTGCAGTAGTTAAATCAAAACCTGTAGATAGTGTATATACATATATATCATAATCAGTATTACCTATGTAATACATTATGGTTCCATCATTATTAAAAGCAATACCTCTTGTTTTATCATCTTGAGCACTAACGTCAAAACCTGTTCCATCTCCATTTATGTCATTTAAAGTTGCAGTAGTTAAATCAAAACCTGTAGATAATGTATATGAATTTATATCATTTCCTGAATCACCTACCACAAACATCTTGGTTCCATCATTGTTAAAAGCAATACCTCTAGGCGTAGTATCTTGAGCGCTAACGTCAAAACCTGTTCCATCCCCATTTATGTCATTGAAAGTTGCCTCTGCTTGAGCATTACTAACAAAAGTTAGATTAAAGATTAGAAATAATAAAAATATTTTCTTTGGATAATTGAACATTATTATCACATCTTAGGTGAATTAATTTTAACATTACATATTTTTCTTTGAGGTTTTATCTACTAAATTGCTAATTATTGAATTACTTCAAGCTCCTCAATTATACTCACAATCTTCTTGCCGCTTATTACTGCATTTACTCTCGCACATTCATAATAAGCAAACGAAGTTTCTTCTGCTATTTCTTTCATCTCTAAACATCTTGATCTGTTTTCTGTATACAAATGTTCTGTTAATTCTGGAGGATTACCCAAATACATCATAAGACCGATGACTTCACCTTCTTTTTCAAAACCTGCTTTCTCCTCTATTTCTACTACTCGATTTTCAACACCGATCTCGAAATTTTTAAATGCAACAAACCCTTTGTATGCAACAAAAGCTAAAATTAAATAAAAAATAAACTTAATTTTACTCATTTTAATTTTAAATCATTTGGTCTCTTTAAAAACTAAACATACACCATTATTGCAATATCTTTTTCCAGTTGGCAAAGGTCCATCATCAAAAATGTGTCCATGATGGGCATTGCAATTTTTACAGTGATACTCTGTTCTTGCATAACCTATTAAATGGTCAGTTTTAGTTTCAAATACATCTGGCAATGATTGGAAAAATGATGGCCAACCTGATCCACTTTCATACTTAGTTTTAGAGTCAAATAATTTTACATCACAGTTTGCACAATGATAACTTCCCTCTCTCTTTTCATTATTAAACTCGCTTGAACCTGGTGGTTCAGTACCATCCTCAAACATAACTAATTTTTGTTCTGCAGTTAAATTTGAGTTCTTTTTGCTCATACTATTAAACTAATTTAGCACATGATTGATGTAAATAAGAATGTAATTCTACAAGCTTTTTAGAGTCTTTATTATACCCGCCACCTAAAACACCACAAAGAGGTATTCCTTTAGAAAAAAAATTTTCAGTAACAATTTCATCTCTTTTTTTAACCCCCTCGTCAGAAATTTTTAGTTTTCCAAGTCTATCGTTAAAATGAATATCAACTCCTGCTATATAAAAAACAAAATCAAAATTTTCTTGATTTAATTGATTTAAATAAAATTTTAGTATCTTTAAATATTCTTTATCCTCTAAGTCGTTTTCGAGCTCTACATCACAGTCACTGATAGATTTCTTTGCAGGATAATTTGATTTTGAGTGCATACTAAATGTAAAAACATTTCTATTGTCTTTAAATATATCTGAATTACCATTTCCTTGATGAACATCTAAATCTACAATCAGGATTTTTCCAGCTAACCCTCTATCTAATAAATATTGTGATGCCACTGCTACATCATTAAAAACACAATAACCAGCACCACCTTGGTAATTAGCATGATGACTGCCGCCTGCAGTGTTACAAGCTACACCATAATTTATTGCTAACTTAGATGCTAAAACTGTACCACCAGTTGCTATAAAAGATCTTTGAACTACACTATCAACTAATGGAAATCCTATTTTTTTAACACCAATTTCATCCAAAGTTTTATTTTTGATATTATTAATATATTCCTCTGAATGAGCTCTCTTTAAAGTTTCTACTGAACAGGGGTATGGTTGATGAAATTTTTTCACAATTTTTTTGCTTATTAAATAATCGGCAAGATCACCAAATTTATTTATTGGAAATTTATGATCATCACCAATTTTTGCAAAATAATCCTTATGGTTAACGACTGGTAATTCCATTATTATTCAATAACACGTATTGGTTTACCATTTACACAAGCCTCTAGAGACTCGATCATTTGACTATAATAAATATGATAATTTTCAGCAGTTACATATCCAATATGAGGGGTTAATAATACATTTGGTAAAAATCTTAGTTTATTATTTTCAGGCAGAGGTTCCTTTTCATAAACATCTAACCCAGCTCCAGCGATTTCATTTGTTGATAATGCAATTATTAAATCATCCTCGTTTATTATCGGACCTCTTGAGGTGTTAATTAAAAAAGCAGTTTTTTTCATTTTATCCATTTCCTTGATTGTAATACAGTCTTTATATCTCTCACCACCTTGAACATGAATCGATAAAAAATCTGAGTTTTTAATTAAATCTTCTTTACTACAAGGTAAAACATCTAATTTCTTACAATTATCTAAATTCAGATTTTCACTCCAGGCCATTACTTGCATGCCAAATGCTTTTCCAATTTTTGCAACTTGAGTTCCAACCTTTCCAAGACCAATCAAACCGAGTATTTTTCCTTTCAATTCAACTCCGATAGTAGACTGCCAATAACCTTGGTACATATTGTCTATTTCTTCTTTAAGGTTTCTCGCTAATCCAAGTATTAAAGCCCAGGTTAATTCAGGAGTTGGATTTATATTGCTTTCAGTTCCGCTGACAATTATTTTTCTTTTTTTTGCAGAAACGAGATCGATTGACTTGTTTTTTAAGCCGCTTGTAATTATGAATTTTAATTTAGTAAGATTTTCTATTAAATTTTTTGTAATTGGTGTTCTTTCTCTCATAATCAACAGAGCCTCAAAGTCAGCTAATTTATCAAGAGCATCTGCTTCATCCTCAAACGGCTCACTAAAAATTTTGATTTCATACTTTCCTGATAATTTTTCAATATCAACAAATTGGTGAGAGACATTTTGATAGTCGTCTAAGATGGCTACTTTAAGCATTTTTAATTTCCTTATTTGATAAAAATAAACCTAATATAATCAAAATAGCTCCAATCAAGTGAAAAAATTTAAATTGCTCATTGTAAAAAAGTATTGCCATTATTGTGCTGAACAACGGAATTAAAGATAAAAAAATACCTGCTCTATTTGCTCCAATGATAGAAACAGCACCAGCCCAACAATAGTAAGATCCTATGCTTGGAAAAAGAGCTAAAAATATCAAAGTGTAGACTAAATTTATATCGAATTTAATTAATTCTCCGTTTGAGTATTCGTATAAGAATTGTGGCAACACAATTATCAAACCAAATGTACAAATAACGTGAACTAAAGTTAATAAAGGAAGAGTAAATCTTTTTTTCTTTAAGAGAGTTGAATAAACTCCCCAAGTAATGACACCTCCTATCATTATCAAATCGCCTTTATTGAAATTTAGAGAAAATAAAATGTCTAACTTAAGTCTAGTTATAATCGCTAAAATCCCACACACTGAAATGATAAGCCCTAGAATTTGATATTTATTAGTTTGTTCAACTTTAAATAAAAAACAAAGTAAAATTATTATAGCTGGAATTGCCGTATTAAAAAGAGATGCATTAATAACCTGGGTATAAATTAAAGATAAGTAAGTAAAAGAATTAAACAAACCAACACTTGTAAATCCTAAAAAAAATAATAAAGGTAAATTATTTAAAATCGTATCTTTATATTTGATTATTTCTTTAAAAGTAAAAGGTAACAATATAATCCAAACAAGAAGCCAACGATAAAACACTAAAGTTAGAGGAGGTATCTCAACCAAGAAAGCATACTTGCCAATCATAAAATTACCAGCCCAGAATAACGTAGCGCATACCAGCATGATATATGCTTTGGTATTTTGCATTTTACTAATTGAATCTTGTTGAGCTATAAGGGGCTAAATTTAAATTGGTGTTTTCTTTAGCTATCATTCCAGAGACAATCTTTCCAGAAATTGGTCCTAATGTCCATCCTAAATGATGATGACCGAAACAATAGAATACATTTTTATGATTTTTTGATGGACCCATAACAGGTAAAAAATCAGGTAATGTTGGTCTAAATCCTAACCATTCATCTTCATGATCGGGTAAATCTCCCAACATGTACTTGGCGTTATTAATCAAATTATTAATACGAGATTTTGATAAAGGATTTTTCAATCCGCCAAACTCGACAGTGCCTACAACTCTCAATCCTTGTTCCATTGGAGTAATTCCAAATCCTCGATTTGAAAAAATAACTGGTCTTTGTAAAAGATGGTCGCAATCTTTAAAGTGAACATGATATCCACGCTCAGTATCTAAAGGTATTTTTTCATCTAAATTATCAGTTAATTTTTTTGAAAAGGCTCCACAAGCTACCACCACTTTATCAAATGAAAATTTTTCAGATTCCGTTTTTAATATTGGTTGTTCATCTTGAAAGTCTATACTTTTAACATCCGTTTTTTTAAATTGCCCGCCCTTTTTAAGAAATAAATCAAAAAATTTAAGCAGAATTTTTTTTGGATTTCTTGCATGTCTTGCGTAAGGATAATAAACACCAGCATGATAAAAAGGTTTTATATTAGGCTCTAGATCATGAATTTCTTTTTTATTTACAGGTTGTTGCTGAACTCCTAATTCTTTCCTTACATTAATTTCCAATTCCCTACTTTTTAAATCTTGATCATTCCAAATATATAAAATTCCTTTGTTTTCAACTAAACCTTCAATATCGACTTCATCAAATAATTCGTCATAAGCGGGTAATGCTAAGTCTAAAATTTGGTGCATGTTTTTGGCAGTATGCATCATTTTATTTTTTGTCGTATTCAATATAAATTTCATAAACCACGGAATCATTTTTGGGACATAATTCCATTTTATAGCAAGAGGTCCTGTTGAACTCATTAACATTGCAGGAACATCTAATAAAATGTCAGTTCTATTTAAAGATAACGAAGCATAAGGAGAAAAATGACCAGCATTTCCGTAAGATGCTACAGGGCTTCCTGGATTTTCTCTATCAAATATCGTTACATCAAAACCTTTTTTCTGCAGAAATAAAGCATTGGAAATACCTTGAATACCAGCTCCAACTATACCTACATTAAGTTTTTTCATTCAAAGACTATATAATGAAATATTAATTAAGATTAAGCGACAAATTATACTTATGCAATGGATTGTTGACTATGAGTTTTGGCACTCATAACAATTCCAAATCCTATCATCGTGGCTAACATTGATGAACCGCCATATGACATTATCGGTAATGGTGATCCCACAATAGGAAGCAAACCTAGAACCATGCTCATATTTATTACAATGTATATAAAAATTGATGTTCCAAAACTGTAACAAAATAATTTTGCAAAATAACTTCTAGAAAGCGCGCCTATTCTGATAACTCGATAAATTATAATACTATAAATCAAAAGTAACAAAACTGACCCTATAAAACCAAATTCTTCTGAAAATAATGTGAATATAAAATCTGTATGTTTCTCTGGAAGAAATTCTAAATAACTTTGTGTTCCTTTTAGAAAGCCTTTACCAGTAAAACCTCCTGATCCAACAGCAATTTTTGATTGAATAATTTGGTAACCAGCTCCTAAAGGATCTCTATCTGGATTAAGAAAAGTTAGCACTCTTAGTTTTTGATAAGGTTTTAAAAAAGAAATAATAATTGGCAGTGAAATTATTGATAATAAACAAGAATAAAAAAAATATTTATGATTTAGTCCAGCAAACCATAAGACAACAATCCCACTGATTGCAATAAGTAATGAAGTACCCAAATCTGGTTGTATAATTACTAAACTCATCGGAACAAAAATAATAACTAAGGAAAAACAAATAGCATAAAAAGAATTTACATGTTGTGCCTTCACTCTATGAAAATATTTTGCTAAACATAAAATGATAAAAATCTTCATCAATTCAGATGGCTGAATATTTAAGAAATATAAATCAATCCATCTTTTAGATCCTGATGCAGTAATACCAAAATTTATAGTCCAAATTAGCATTCCTAAAATAACTGCATAAGATAAATAACCAAGAGAAAACCAAAATTTTATATTGATAAATGAAATCACAATCATCATTGAGAAGAAAATAACAAATTTTATGAAGTGACTTCTTGTATGAAATAAAATTTCACCTCCATCAGTTGAGTACATTGTAGCAAGACTAATAAATCCAAGGATTAACAGACAAGACAGAAGTATGTAATCTAAATTTCCAAATTTTTGAAAAAAATTGTTTTTGTTATTAAATCTTGTGTGTTGGTACATTAGATATTCAAATATTTTTTGTTGTCATAATTTTTTCTAATTTCATGTCTATCAACAATCATTCTAAATAATTTTTTAGCTAAAGGAGCTGCAACAGTTCCACCAGAGCCACCATGTTCTATAATTATACTAAGTGCATACCTTGGACTTTTATAAGGCCCAAAAGCTACATATAAAGCGTGATCTCTCTCTTGATAAGGAATTTGAAATGTTTTAAGATCTAACTCACGATCTTGTTCGGTTATTTTCTTCACCTGTGAGGTTCCAGTTTTTCCAGCAAATTGATATTTAGGATCATCTAATCGAGATCTATAAGAAGTCCCTCTTACTTCATTTGTTGAACTAAACATAGCATCTTGAATAATTTTAATATTTTGAGACTTTTTATATAATGGCGCAAATTTATCAGAATATTGATTGTCATCATTAGCTACTATTTGAGGATAAACTTTGTACCCACCATTAGCTATTTGGGCGGTCATCAAGCATAATTGTATTGGAGTTGTTTGAATAAATCCTTGGCCAATACCAGTAATTATTGTTTCACCAAGCACCCAATTTCTTCCCAATGCATTTTTTTTCCATTCTGTATTAGGAACTAGACCAATCTTTTCATTATCGAATATGTCTTTAAAAACTTTCTGTCCCAATCCAAATTTTTTTGCAGTAATACTTAATCGATCTACACCTAGTCGCCTTGCGACCTCATAAAAATATGTATCACAAGATTGTTTCATCGCTTCTCTTAAGTTTACAAATCCGTGTCCCTTTTTCTTCCAACAATGATAAGTTTGCCCATATAATTCTAATGGATTTTTGTGTCCTTTACATTGAACTGTAAAATCTGGTCTAATAATTTCATTTTCTAAAGCTGATAAAGCAACTAAAGGTTTTATGGTTGATCCTGGTGAGTAATTTCCTGATAATGATTTATTTACTAGAGGTTTCATTGGATTGTTTCTTATCAGTTGCCACTCATCTTGACTTATTCCAAAGACAAAGGAGTTAGGATCAAAGGATGGAGAAGAATTCATTGCAATTATCGCACCTGTATAAATATCCATTACGCATATAGATCCTGCTTTTTCTTTAAGTAGCTCATTAGATAATTCCTGAATTTTTGTATCTATTGTAAGTTTGATTGTTTCTCCCTTGTCTCCTTTTTGAAATGCTAATTGACTAATCCTTCTACCATAAGCGTTTACTTCATATCGCTCCACAGAATTTGATCCAATTAATTTTTGCTCAAATGATTTTTCTAAGCCTGTTTTTCCAACTTTTAACCCAGGTACAAATTTTTCTTTTATATTTTCATTTGTTAAAAGATCATTTTCATTTGCCTGACTAACATAGCCTAAAACATGAGTAAAATTTTCTTTATACGGGTAATCTCTTGATATTGAAATGACTGGTTTAACACCATTTAGATCGTAAAGATGATTATTAATTTTTGAAAATTTTTCCCAACTTAAATTATCAGATACAATTAATGTTTCCCAAGGTTTTATTTCATTCTTTTTTTTTATAATTTTTTTGAATTGTTTTTCACTTAATTCTAATAATTCTTTTACACGATAAATTACATACCTAAAATCTTCTACCTCCTCTGGTATTATATGGAGTTGGAAAGCCTCAAAGTTTCCAGCAATAGTATTTCCAAAATAGTCTTGAAATTCTCCTCTAATAGGGGGCAATTTCCATTCTCGAATTCTATTTTTATCAGAGAGTGTTAAGTATTTTTTGTTTTCTTTAACTTGTAAAAAAAATAATCTACTAACTATTCCACCTAGAATAATAATTTTAGCCGTCGCCAGAATAAACATTCTACGATTTAATGAATTCAATTTAGTTGCACTATCACTTATATTAATCATCTAAACTCTTTAAATACCTCTTAAAAAAGATTGAAAATATTATGTAAAATAAAAATGTAAAAAAATTATTTACAATGAAAAGTGTAATATCCAATTCATAAGAAAAAAATAAAAATAAAACTGAAAAATTAATTGAATTAATTAAACTGATAATAAACAAAAAATAGAACCAATCTTTTATTAAATTTGGACTAATTGTTATATTTCTAAGGTAAGTGGCAAATATACAAATTAAGATATATGACAGAGAACTTATGCCTAAGGGTAAACCAACAACAGTATCATTAAATAGCCCCGCTAAAAAAACTAAAAAATAATCTAATCGCTGATATGCTTTTAAAGCAAAATAAAAAATTAATATAAATGGAAAATTAAATGAAAAGTAATCAATGTTTAAATAATTTAAATCAAACTCATTAAATACAGATATGAATAAAGCAATAATTGGTAACCAAGTATATATCTTATAAAATAAATTTTTTTTTTGAAATCTAATCACTTATCTTTCCTTTTCGCATTATACATTTTTTATATTTTTCGGTGCCTACTTTAAAACCAGTGCTAAAGAGTTTTTTTGATTGACATTTTGAACTATAGAGTAAATTTAATCTCAAGAATTCTAACTCTTCTTGGTCTAAATTATGCTGTTTAATAACGCTTTTTTGTAACTCATTTTCTGACTTTAATATCTCAATTTGTTTACTCAAATCGTTAGTTAAAGTGTTTAATTCTTTATTTTCCCTTAAAAATTTAGTGTTACTATCTTCTAAAATTTGCAATTCATCACTTATTAAGTCTAATTTAATTTGCTCAGTATTTGAAGAGACTTGAGTTTGATCATTTTCTTCAATTTCAACTGGTGTTGTGGTTATCTCATCAATCTCCGCAAAAACATATTTTAATTGGCTAAAGTCGCTATAAAAGTTAACCAAAATATTTTCATTTTCATTTTCTAAAACAATTGTTCCAACAGGAATTCCACTTTTGAAAATTGAGCCAGTTCCTGATGTATATGCGATCCCTTTATCATCGATTTTATTTATAAGATCGTTTTTAATATATTTAATTTCACCTTTTTTATCTCCATTGCCAACAACAATTGCTTGAACATTTCCGGGTGTGATAGAAACAGGAATATTTGAATTTAAATCAGTCAACAATAATACTCTTGAGTTTGTATAATTTACTTCTATGACTCGTCCCACAAGGTAGCTTCTGTCATAAATATTTGTTCCTATCTTTATTTTTTCCTTACTGCCTTTGTTAATTATGATAGATTTTAAAAAAGGACTTTTGTGATCAACAATTACCTTTGCTAAAATCTTATCTGAAGTAATGGTATATCCATCAATAAGACTTTTAAGTTCCTCATTTTCACTTTTAATAATTTTTGTTGAAATATTTTCAGATTTTAATTGATCTAATTCCTCTTTAGTTTTTTTATATTCTTTATAAAAATTTGTGTACTCATTTAAGTTTAAATAAGAAGATTTAATAAAATTTTCTGGGATTGAAATTATAAAAGAAGATCGATAAACAATTTCTTTTATAACTGACTTCGTTACAGTAATCGCCTTAAAATTAAAACTAGATAAAACAATTATAAAAATTGAAAAAAAAACTAAAGTTAGTAATGAAAATTTTTGCTTTGTACTTTTGCTTAAAAAAGCAGATCTAATTGCAATTATAAAATCATCTCTGCTTTCGGCCATCTTTCTTAATATTCAGTCAGCATCGTAGAGAATGTTTGTTCTTGATCCAGAGCTTTACCAGTTCCAATGGCAACACATGATAATGGGTCCTCGGCAATGTGCACTGGCAATCCTGTTTCTTTAGAAAATCTTCTATCTATGTTTTTTAATAAAGCTCCACCTCCTGTCAAAGTAAGACCCATATCAACAAGGTCTGCTGATAACTCTGGCGGCGTAGCCTCAAGAGCATCTTTAATACCATTCACCATTTCTTTTAAAATACCATCTAGAGCTTCTGCTGTATCTTCTTCGGTAATATTTACTTCTTTTGGAGTTCCCGATCTTAAATCCCGACCTTTAACAGCATAAGTATTACTATTTGATGGAATAGCGGTACCAATTTCTTTTTTAATTTTTTCAGCTGTGCTGTCCCCTATCATTAAGTTATATTCTTTTCTCATATAGTTAACTAAAGCTCCATCCATAGCATCCCCAGCAACTCTTAGAGATTTGGAATAAACTAAGCCTCCTAATGACATAACAGCAATCTCACATGTTCCACCACCAATATCAACAACCATTGATCCTGTCGCTTCTGAAATTGGTAAACCTGCGCCAATCGCTGCAGCTATAGGTTCTTCAATTAACTGAACTCTTCTAGCTCCTGCTGCCAAAGCACTGTCTTGAATTGCTTTTCTTTCAACTGGAGTAGAGCCTGTGGGTACACAGATTAATATTCTTGGGTTGGCAAATGTTCTCCCTACATGTACTTTCTTTATAAAGTGTTTGATCATTTCCTCAGTAACTATAAAATCAGCAATAACCCCATCTCTTAAAGGTCGAATTGCACTAATATTTCCAGGTGTTCTTCCTAACATTGTTTTTGCTTCATCCCCTACAGCTAAAACTTGTTTTTTTCCATTTTGCTCTACAATTGCAACAACAGATGGTTCATTTAAAACTACACCTTGTCCTTTAACTACAACTAATGTATTTGCAGTTCCAAGATCAATGGCCATATCCTGGCTCCATATTTTTTTAACACTGTCAAATATTCCCATTATATACTTTCTTTCAATTTTTTTGGTTCGATGTTTTTATAAAGAGATTTTTTCTCTCTCTTGATAAGCATTTTATTTAAAGCATTTAAATACGCATTTGCTGATGCTACTAAAGTATCTGTATCAGCTGACTGACCCACTGTAGTTCTATCATTTTCTTCTATCTTTACACTTACTGTAGCCTGTGCATCAGTTCCTTCTGTAACTGCATGAACTTGATAAAGAGATAATTTTACATCATGAGGATAAAGTTCTTTAATACATTTGAATATAGCATCGACTGGACCATCACCAGTTTGAGAAGTCTTTTTAACTTCTCCAAAAACATCTAAAGTCATATCGGCTCTTTGTGGTTCACCAGTCCCAGCAAATACTTTTAATGATTTTAAGTTAATCGCATTTATCTTATTATCAATAATTAAACTATCATCGACTAATGCAACAATGTCTTCATCATAAATATGTTTTTTCTTATCTGCTAAAATTTTAAATTTACCAAAAGCTGCCTGCACAACATCATCTGTTACATCAGCATATCCTAAATCACTTAATTTATCCTTAAATGCGTGTCGTCCAGAATGTTTTCCCATTACTAAAGATGTTTTTTTTACACCAACACTTTCTGGTGTCATTATTTCATAGGTCTCTCTATTTTTTAACATTCCATCTTGATGAATGCCTGATTCGTGAGCAAAAGCATTCTTTCCAACGATAGCTTTATTGAATTGAACAGGAAAACCCGTAGCATTTGATACAATTTTAGATGCTTTGCTAATTAGTTCAGTTTTAATTCCTGTTTCATAAGGTAATAAATCATCACGTGTTTTTATGGCCATTACAATTTCCTCAAGTGCTGCGTTACCAGCTCTTTCACCTATTCCATTTATAGTACATTCAATTTGTCTAACCCCTGCTGATAAACCTGACAAAGCATTTGCAACCGCTAATCCTAAATCATTATGACAGTGCGCAGAAATAATAGCCTTATCAATATTGGGTACATTATTTTTTATTGAAGTAATAGTTTTTGCAAATTCTTCGGGTATTGAATAACCAACGGTATCAGGAATATTAATTGTTGTTGCACCACATTTTATGGCAAGTTCTATTGTTTTATACATAAATTCTAAATTTGTTCTTGTACCATCCTCACATGACCACTCAACATCATCTGTAAATTTTTTAGCATAGGTAACACTTTCTTTTATAGCTCCTAAAACTTGCTCATCCGTCATATTAAGTTTGTGTTTCATATGAACTGGACTTGTTGAAATAAATGTGTGAATACGAAATCTTTTTGCGAATTTTAAAGATTCATGACAAGCATCTATATCCTTTTTTGTAGCCCTTGCTAAACCACAAGGTATAGAATTCTTTATACTTTTACTGATTGCACTTACGGCTTCAAAGTCACCCGGCGATGATATTGGAAAACCAGCCTCAATTATATCAATTCCCATTTCATCGAAAACTCTTGAAATCTGAATTTTTTCTTCAACACTCATAGAGGCACCTGGTGACTGTTCACCATCCCTCATAGTTGTATCGAAAATAAATACTTTATCTTTTTCAGCCATATAAATATTCTTAATGATCGAAATATACAACCTATCGTTTAGATTGCAAAATAAAATAATTATTTTAGCCCAATTTGGATCAATATTTTACTTCTTATCGCTGTCTACTAATTTCTTCTTACCGATCCAAGGCATCATAGCTCTTAGTTTCGTACCGACTGTTTCTATTGAATGTTTTGCTAATTCATCTCTGGTCTTTAGAAAATTTTTCTGACCATTTTTGCACTCATCCATCCATTGCTTAGTAAACTTTCCAGATTGAATATCTGCAAGTACTTCTTTCATTCTTTTCTTAGTTTCCTCTTTATTTATAATTCTAGGTCCTGAAACATACTCACCATACTCAGCAGTATTCGAAATTGAGTAATTCATATTTGCAATCCCACCCTCATAGATAAGATCAACAATTAATTTTACCTCATGTAAGCATTCGAAATATGCCATCTCTGGTTCATATCCAGCCTCAACTAATGTCTCATAACCATTTTTAATTAGTTCTACAAGACCTCCACAAAGAACTGTTTGTTCACCAAATAAATCTGTTTCACATTCATCTTTGAAAGTGGTTTCAATAATTCCAGATCTTCCTCCTCCAATCGCTGATGCATATGAGAGAGCTAAATCTCTTGCTTTACCTGTGCCATCTTGATGTACCGCCATCAAACATGGAACTCCACCCCCTTTTTCAAATTCACTTCTTACAAGGTGTCCAGGCCCTTTAGGAGCAACCATAAATACATCTAGATCTTTTCTTGCTTTGATTAAATCATAATGAATATTTAAACCATGAGCAAAAGCTAAACTTGTGCCCTCTTTAATTCTTTGTTCGATATGGTTTTTATATATTGTTGCTTGAAGTTCATCAGGAGTTAAAATCATACAAACGTCAGCCCATTCTGCTGCATCGGACAAGTTCATTACCTTTAAACCCTTTGACTCAGCTTTTGCTTTACTGGCTGAACCATCTCTTAAAGCAACAACTACCTCTTTTACCCCACTATCTTTTAAATTAAGAGCATGAGCATGCCCTTGACTTCCATAACCAAAAATAGCAACTTTTTTATCTTTTATTAAGTTTACATCAGCATCTTTTTCATAGAACATTTTCATTTTTTTCTCCTTTATAAATTTATTTAAATGTTTGAGCACCTCTAGTCATAGCTATTGCCCCAGTTCTAGAAGTGCTTGTAAGACCTAAGGGTTTTAATTTTTTACTCATTTTATCAATTTCTCTTCTTAAAGCAGTTATTTGTACAACCACTGATTTATTTGTTTTGTCTAAAATCACAGGGTCAAATTTTTTGCATTCTTTAAGACACTTTTCTATCTTTTTTTTCTGTGCAACAATTTTAAGCAATGCCATCTCTTTAAAAATTACATTTTTATCTTCTCTTTTAAAATCTGCAACTTTATGAACTGGAACTAATTTTTTTAGTTGAAGTTTAATTTGATCAATAACTTGTGGTGTTCCTGTTGTTACGATGGTTATTCTTGAAATATTTTTTGTTGCATCAACTTCTGCAACAGCTAAAGACTCGATATTATATCCTCTGCCAGAGAATAACCCAACTACTCTTGCCAATACACCAGATTCATTATCAACCCAAACAACAAATATGTGAGTATCTAATTTACCTTTTTTAGTGGATATACTGTATGCTGATTTTGGAGATGACATTAAACTAATGATTTCCCTTTGCCAGTAATCTTATTTTCCTTTTTATCACTTGGACCTAAAATCATCTGATTATGAGGCTTTCCAGATGGTATCATTGGAAAACAATTTTCATTAGGATCTACATGGCAATCAAATATTACCGGACCATTATAATCAATCATCTCTTTAATCTTATCATCTAATTCATCAGGATTATCTGCCTTGATACCTTTACATCCATAAGCTTCAGCTAATTTTACAAAATCAGGTAAGGCCTCAGAATAGCTCTCTGAGTAGTTTTTTTCATGCAGAAGTTCTTGCCATTGTCTAACCATTCCCATGTACTGATTATTCAAAATAAATATTTTTATGGGTAAATTGTACTGAACTGCTGTAGACATTTCTTGAATTGTCATTAATACAGATGCTTCACCTGCAATATCAATCACCAATTTATCTGGATGGGCAATTTGAACACCTACTGCAGCTGGAAGTCCATATCCCATAGTTCCAAGACCGCCAGATGTCATCCATCTATTAGGTTTATTAAATTTATAATGTTGGGCAGCCCACATTTGATGTTGACCTACTTCAGTTGTAATAAATGTATCTTGATTTTTTGTTAGTTCATATAATCTTTTTACAGCATGCTGAGGCTTAATTTCTTTATCACTATTAATAAAGCCCAAAGAGTCCTTAGTTCGCCATTTTTGGATTTGTTCCCACCATTTTGAAATTCTTTGTTTATTCGAATCTTTTAATCCATTTTGTTTTTTATTTATTTTCTTGATAGCAGACTTTATTACTTCATTAACATCTCCAACTATTGCAAGATCTACTTTTATAATTTTATTGATTGACGATGGATCAATATCAATATGAACTTTTTTTGATTTCGGAGAAAACTCATCGATCTTACCGGTTATTCTATCGTCAAATCTTGCACCAATGTTAATTAACAAATCACAATCATGCATCGCATTGTTGGCTTCATAAGTTCCATGCATACCTAACATTCCGATAAATTGATTATCATCCCCTGGAAATGCCCCTAACCCTTGTAGAGTTGATGTGATTGGAAAACCAATTAATCTAACAAACTCTTTTAAAGTTTCACTAGCCTGAGGACCTGAATTTATTACTCCACCTCCAGTATAAACAACAGGTTTTTTTGATTTTGAAATCAAATCAATTAATTGATTAATTTCATTTTCAGAAAATTTATTATGTATTTTTTCATTTAATTTTTTTTCTTTTTTAAATTTTGTATAATTAGTTTTTGCAAATTGGATATCTTTAGGAATATCAATTAGTACAGGTCCAGGTCTTCCGGTTGTTGCTACTTTAAAAGCTTCATGCATTACTTTTGGTAATTCTTTAATATCTTTAACTAACCAATTATGCTTTGTGCAGGGCCTTGTTATTCCTGTTGTATCGCACTCTTGAAAAGCATCAGTGCCAATTAAATGTGTAGGTACTTGTCCAGAAATACAAACTAAAGGTATTGAGTCCATATAAGCATCAGTTAATGCGGTTACAACATTAGTTGCGCCAGGTCCAGACGTTACTAAAACTACTCCAGGCTTTCCTGATGATCTTGCATACCCTTCTGCTGCATGACCTGCTCCTTGCTCATGTCTAACAAGAATATGTTTAATTGATGAATGATTTTTAAGTTCATCATAAATTGGTAAAACTGCTCCACCAGGATAACCAAAAATATATTCGACCTCTTGATCTTCAAGACATTTAAATACAATTTCAGCACCGGTATATAATTTAGACATTCAAGCAATCTAGCTGAAGTTGTGCTTATTGGTCAAGACTAAGTAGAGAATATCTAAATTTTTTTTAAGAGCTTATCCAAACCAACTGGATTAACTTTATTCCAATCTCTCATATGTCCTCTAGCCCAGGTGCTCTGTCTTTTGGCATATTGCCTAGTCTTTATTGATATTTTCTCGATTAATTGATCTGTTTGGATTTTTTTTTGAAGATATTGCTTAATCTCACTTATTCCAATTGCTTTACCAAGGCTTTTATTTTTTGGAACTCTCATTTTGATAAATTTTTTAACTTCTATAATTGCACCTAGTTTAATCATATTTTCAGATCTCTTATTTATTCTCTCAATTAAATCTTTCCTTGGAAATTCAATACAAATTTTAAAAAAGTCATTATGACTGTAATCTGACTTAGTGTTTTTAAACCAGCTGATCATAGATTTTTTTGTAAATGATTTAATTTCATATGCTCTTATAGATCTTTGTACATCTAGATAATTAATTCGATCTTTAATCAAAGGATCTATCTCTATTAACTTTAAAAAAAATTTTTTTTGTCCTATTCTTTTGTGTAAACTTCTTACCTTATTTCTGAAATTGATAGGAATTTTAGGAATATTCACTAAGCCTTCTGTCAAAGCTTTAAAATAGAGACCAGTGCCTCCAACCAATATTGGTGTTTTTTTTATTTTTCTACATTTTAAAATTTTTTTATTTGCTAACTTAAGCCAATCTCCTGTAGAAAAATTTTTTTTAGCATTTTGAAATCCATATAAGTGATGTTTAATATTTTGATAATCTTTTTCAAAAGGTCTTGCCGTTAAAATCTTTAACTCTTTATAAACTTGCATGCTATCAGCATTTATGATCTGACCTGAAATTTTTTTTGCTAGTTTGATTGCAAATTTAGATTTTCCAGAAGCCGTAGGTCCATAAATTAAAATAATTTTGGATTTTAAATCCATAAATTAATCTAATTTAACGCCTATATATCTTTTCTGATTTTGGCTATTATAGATTACAAGTAAAATAGTCTTCTGGTTACTATTTAAGACTTGTTTTAAAGCTTGATTTAAGTCCCCAACATTCCTTATTTTTTTCTTCTGAGCTTCTAAAATGATGCTATTTACTTCGATCGAGCCAGTTAAAGGACTATTTTTTTCAATACTTGTAATCACCAAACCATTAGTTTGATTGGGTAAGTTTCTCGTTTTAATATCTTGATCAGAGAGTTTTCTTACTTTTATTTTAAGATTCTCAATTAAGGTTTCTTTTGGTAGTTCCTCTTTTTTTTCAGAAATTTTAAAATCCTCTGATGTCTCCAATCTTCCGAGTGTAATTGTTTTGATAATTTCTTTTTTGTTTCTCCAGATTTTAACTTTTACTTTTTTTCCAACTTCAGTTTTTGCAACAATTATGGGAAGCTCTTTCATTTGCTTTATTTTTTCTCCATTGAATTCTAAAATAATATCTCCACTTTTAACTCCAGCTTTTTCTGACGGACTATTTGGTGCAACACTTGCTACTAGAGCTCCTCTTGGTTCATCTAACTTTTCAACATCTGCAATTTCTTTTGTTACATCTTGAATTCTTACTCCTAGCCATCCTCTTTTTGTTTCTCCAAATTCAATTAATTGATCAATTACAATCTTTGCACTATTTGATGGTATTGAAAAACCTATTCCTACATTACCGCTTCTACCAAGAATAGCCGTGTTAATTCCAATTACATTACCATTCATATCGAATAATGGACCACCTGAGTTTCCAGAGTTAATAGAAGCATCAGTTTGAATATAATCTTCATATCTTGACAATCCAATTGATCGGTTTCTTGCAGAAATTATTCCTGAGGTAACTGTTCCACCTAATCCAAATGGATTTCCAATAGCCATAACCCAATCCCCTATTCTTGCTTTATCCGAGTCACCAAATCTTACAGGTAAAAACTTTTCTTTTGACTCAATTTTTAAAACTGCAATATCTGAAAGAGGGTCTGCTCCAATAACTTTTGCTTTAAATTTTTTTTCACCGTTTACCTGAACAACAATATCCTCTGCTCCCTCAATCACATGGTTATTTGTTACTAATATTCCTTCTTTATCAATAATAAATCCTGAACCAAGAGCTGAGGATTGTCTTTCTTGAGGTGTTCCAAATTCTTTAAACATATCACCAAATGGTGACCCTGGTGGAAACTGAAAATTTGGAAAAGGATTACTTCTCTCAACAACAGTTTGTGTCGTTGAAATATTCACTACTGAAGGCATTAATTTTTCAGCTAAATCTGCAAACGAGTAAGGAATGTTTTGAGAATTTGATTCTGATGGAATATTTAATACTAATATTAAAGAGATAAATATTGCTTTTATTTTCATCATTTTAATTTTTTGCGTAATAAATAATTATAAATCCTATTAAAGCAAAAATTAATCCACCAATACGTAATTGACTATCTTTGATTAACTCTAGCTTTTTTAACATATTCTTCATTTTTGATGGAAATAAGGCATAAAAAATTCCTTCAATAAAAAAGAATAGACCAAATGCAATGATCAATTCTTTCATCAAAGTTTACTCTGTTTGTGGTTTTATATTTCCAAAAAATTTAAAGAATTCACTATCGGGAGATAAAATTAGAGATGTCTCACCACCTATTAATGCTTTTTCATAAGCTTGCATAGCTCTATAAAAAGCAAAGAATTCTGGATCTTGTCCAAACGCTCCAGCAAAGATATTATTTCTTTTACCATCTCCTTCACCTTTCATAATTTCTGATTTTTTTTGTGCCTCAGCTAAAATTACAGTTACTTCTTTGTCAGCAGTCGATGTAATTGTTACTGCCATTTCAGCTCCCCTTGCTCTAAATTCTTTTGCTTCTCTCTCCCTTTCAGTCTGCATTCTTCTAAAGATTGCATCACTGTTAGCTTGGGGAAGATCTGCTCTTTTAATTCTAACATCAACTATTTTTATTCCAAAATTTTCTGCTTCATTATTTACACCTTCTTGAATTAAAGCCATTTGTTTTGTTCTGTCCTCTGAAAGAAGCGTTTGAAGTTCTTGTTGTCCGAGGACGTTCCTAATTCTTGAGTTTATAATTGTAGCTAATCTTGATCTTGCAACCCTCTCATTTCCTACTGAAATATAAAACTTAAGAGGATCAAATATCTGAAATCTTGCAAAAGCATCAACAATTAATCTTTTTTGATCAGATGCAATTACCTCTTCAGGTGGTGTATCTAAATTTAGAATTCTTTTATCTAAAAATACTACATTTTGTATAAAAGGAAGTTTAAAGTTTAATCCAGGTTTTAAAATTATTCTTTTTGGATCACCAAATTGTAGAACGATTGCCTGATTAACTTCCTTAACAATAAAAATTGAAAAGAATGCAACTGTTGCCAAAGCAACAATGATTCCAGCGGTTATTTTTCCTGCATTCATATTAATTTGTAACTCTCTTTTTTTGTAATTCAGGTAAAGGTAAATAAGGAACTACACCTGAACCTGCATTTTTTTCAATTATTACTTTATCAATATCAGCTAAAACTTTTTCCATTGTT
Organism: uncultured Pelagibacteraceae bacterium; assembly: GCA_902523125.1. Lineage (GTDB taxonomy): Bacteria > Pseudomonadota > Alphaproteobacteria > Pelagibacterales > Pelagibacteraceae > Pelagibacter. The sequence continues at coordinate 19,944 of CABYYA010000006.1, forward strand.
TCTAAATACATTCTTTCTTGTGTTACAGATTTTGCATTTTTGTATTCATTATAAATCGCTAGGAACCTACTTGCTTCACCTTCAGCTTTTGCTACGACTTCTTTCTTATACGCTTCAGCGGCTTGTAAAATTTTTTCTGCTTCCCCTCGAGCTCTTGGGATGACATCGTTCGCATAAGCTTCAGCCTCATTTTTTGATCTTTCCATATCAGCTCTTGCGGCCTGTACATCTCTAAACGCATCAATTACTTGATCGGGTGGGTCGGCTTTTTGCGTTTGAACTTGTGTAATTTGAATACCACTAGTGTATTCATCTAAAATCTTTTGAATAATTTCTTGTGTATCTGTCTCTATAACTGATCTTCCCTCTGTTAAGATTGGTTGAATATCGGATCTTGCTATTACTTCTCTCATAGCAGTTTCTGCTGCTGCTTTAACAGTTCCTTCTGGGTCTTGAATTTTGAATAAAAAGTTTCCTGCATCTTTGATGACCCAGAAAACTGAAAAATCGATATTAACTATATTTTCATCTCCCGTTAGCATCAAACTTTCTTGGGGTACATCTGCTACACCACCTTGAGATGTGAAACCACTATCTCTTTCAGATCTAAAACCAATATCAATTCTATTAACTTTCGTGACTTTAGGGGTAAGTACAGACTCTACAGGAAAAGGAATGTGATAATTTAATCCTGGTTGAGTTGTTTTTACAAATTTACCAAATCTTAGAACTACTCCTTGTTCGTCTGGTAAAACTCTATAAAGTCCGCTTGCCAGCCAAACAAATCCTAAAATCATTAAAACTAAAATTGCTTGTTTACCACCTGAAGAACTTCCTCCTGGTAAAAATTTTTTAATCTTTTCTTGAAACTCTCTTATAATTTTATCTATATTTGGAGGAGTTGGACCTCTCCCTGAGCCATTGCCACCTCCGCTTCCTCCTGGGGGTGTTCCCCAAGGACTTCCACCACTTTGTCTATAATCATCTGACATATGGCAATCTATATAATGTCTTTATGCGGAAAAACAAGTTAAGATCTCCTAATGCCAAAGGAAAAACCAGAATTAAGTGACGCAATGAGAGCGAAAATGAATAGAAAATTGCCTGAGAAAAATCCAATCAAAGGCACTAAATTTACAATTGCTATTTCCAGTGCAAAAGGAGGTGTTGGAAAATCTACTTTTGCCACAAACTTAGCTTTAGCTCTTAAAAAAGTTGGAAGTAAAGTGGGTTTATTGGATGCAGACATTTATGGTCCATCAATACCTAAAATGTTAGGGATTAATGAAAAACCAAAAAGTGACGGACAAAAATTAGACCCAGTAGTTAAGTACGATATTCAATGTATGTCTATTGGTTTCCTTACTGATCAGCAAACACCTATGATTTGGCGAGGACCGATGGTAACAAGTGCAATTAGAACTTTTACACAAAAAGTTAATTGGAAAGATTTGGATTTTATAATTATTGATATGCCTCCAGGAACTGGGGATACACAATTAACATTTTCACAAGAAATAAAAATGGATGGAGCGATCATAGTTTCAACACCTCAAGAAGTTGCCTTAATTGATGTAAAAAGAGGAATTAAGATGTTTGATAAGCTTGGAGTAAAAGTTTTAGGTCTAATAGATAACATGAGTTATTTTATTGGAGATGACAACAAAAAATATAATATTTTTGGAGAAGGAGGAGTAAAGAAAACTGCTCAAGAATTCAAAAAAGAATTTTTAGGAGAAATTCCAATTAGTCCAGATGTTGGAAAATATGGAGATGATGGAAAACCAATTGTCGAAGCTCATCCTGAGAACGAAATTTCTAAAATTTATTTGATGTTAGCAAATAAAATCAAATCTATTTATTTACTTTAAATTTTTATAATTTATGTCAAAAAATTTAAAAATATTATATTAGGAATAACAATGTTTAAAATCAAAAAAACTAAATTTAAAGATCTGATTATTATTTCAGGAAAAATCACTATAAAAAAAGATGTTTTTTGAGAAGAATACTTTCAGAAAAATAATAAAAAAAAATTTAAGTTTTAAATAGTTTGTTCATCAAAAAATGAGGGGGTGTTTAAAGGTTTGTATTTTTAAACAAAAAAATCTTTAAGAAAAGTAAGTTTCAGTGATAAAAAAATAAATACTAGATATTGCAGTTAATATAAGAAAAAAAGCTAAAAACTTTTGACGAATCATCTAAATAACTTTAATCTTAAACTTTCATCTTTTAACATCCGATTGTAATAAAAAGAAAATTTTTTTTCCCTTAAATTTTTGATAACTTCTAAAAAAAAATTTTCAAAACAGTTATCTTTTTTAATCTTAATTATTTTTGATTTATCTTTTTTATTAAAAAAAATTGTTAGTCTGAGATCGTCGGGGGGTGAAAAAACTCTATTTAATTCTATAAATCCATTATTAGTATAGACAATTAAATTATTTTTATATTCATTTCCAAATCTAAAAGTGCCAATAAAAATTTTTGTTCTATATTTTATAAAAATATCAAAAGAAATTACTAGTCCTTTTAAGTTTTTTTTAATTATGATGTCTTTTTGGTTTAAATCTTCTTTAAAAAATATTCTATTTATTGCGGCAGCGTATGGGCCCATATCCATTAACGCACCACCCTGTAATTTTTTTGATAACAATATCGTTTTTTGTCCTGGCATAGGGATGGTGAAGTTTGTAAATATATGTTTAACATTTTTTAAGTTACCTACAGATTTTTTCAAAAATTTGAATTGCTTATGATAACTAAAAAAAGTCGCCTCAGTTAATAATAATTTTCTTTTTCTAGCTATTAATATCAACTGATTTAATTCCCCAATTCTTGTTGTTATTGGTTTATCGACAATTAAGTGAAAACCAGACTCTAATACTTTTTTTGACCAATAAAAATGCAATGAATTTGGTAAAGATAAAAATACTATATTTGCATCTGATTGATTTAATGCCTTATTGTAATCATTAAAATGTTTATAGGCACCTTTAATCTTTTCTTTGGAAGATTTTGAAGCAACACAAAAAGGTATCTTATTTCTAATAAAGGTTTTTATATATCTTTTTCTAGCAATATTAGAGTAACCTATCAGCAATATTTTATATCTATTTCTCAAACTATTTTATCTATGTTGGCACAACCAAAAAGAAGCCTTGCCTCTATATCAACCTTTTTTCTTTTTATCATTTCGATCATCTGATTTTGCGATATCCAAAAATAGTTTGATGGAATTTTAACTTTTTTTTTATTTGATAATTTTAATGCTTTATATTTTATATCACAATTAAAAAATCTCCCCCCTTCATCAGAAAGAATATTGTCATAAATTTTTTTATATTTATTTTTTTTATTTAGAAAAATATCTTTAATCATCTTTTTCTCAAAGCTGTTTAGATTATTATTTGTTTTGAAATTATCTAAATCTGAAGTATTGACTGTACAGGACAATGTACTTTTCTTTAATCCGGGTTTCTTATTATATTTGCACAAATAATGCTCAGTTTTATTAAACTCTTTAATCAGATATCCAGCAAATGCTATCCTCTTTCCCTTTATAATTGGCTGATCCCACTTTGTAATTTCTCTTTTATTACAGAGGGTGTTAATTCCAATTACTGAAAAATGTTTATTATTTTTATGAGTTATGTTTTCAGGTGTCACCTTCCAATTTATCAAATTTGCCAAAGGTTTAACTTTTATTTTTAATTTAAAGATTTTATCATTTTGTCTAATCCAATTGTTAATTTCATGCATTTTTTTAAGAGGTAAATCAGTTGTATTTTTTCTGATAAATGAAGAAAATACTGAAACAGTATCCATGTTTAATACACTTTTTCTTTTTATAAGGTATTTTAGATCTTCCTTACTAAGCCAAAAAAAGTTTTTTAGAACTTTTATTTTTTTTTCAATTACTACTATCGAATTTTTATTAAATTTGAATAAATATCTATATCCTTGTTCAGATTGACTTATAAATTTTACCTTATTGTCTTTAAAAAAATCTAAATAAGGAGTTTTTTTTCCCTTATGAATTCTTTGATAATTACTTTTAGTAGCTTGAACTGTTGGAGATAATTGCAATTTATTTTTATTTCCTGGTTCAACTTTTGCTTGCAGCAAATATTTTTTTGTTTTTTTGTTTTTAAGTATTCCTAATATGCCTTGTTCATTTTGCACAATAATTGGTTGATCCCAATTTTTACCACCAAAATTTGATTTTACCTCGATACCTATTATTTTGAAGAATCTTAGACTACTATGAAATATCAATTTTTTTCCATAATTCCAGTTTTCTAGATCGTTGAGTCTTTTAATCTTAACCCTAATTCTATTTAATTTTTTTTGTGAATTAAACCATTTTTGGAAATTTTTATTTAGCATTTGTTATTTTATTATTTTTACCCGCGGAACATGCGTTATAAACCTTCCGCCTCTTTTTAAATAATCTTTTTCTTTGTTCATTATTTCTTTTTTAAAATTCCATGCGCCAAGATAAGCGTAGTCAACACTTTCGTTAAAACCTTTTTCTGGGGATAATATTGGAATATGCATACCAGGTGTAAATTTTCCTTGTTTGTTTTTAGTTGTATCTGTCACGTAATGGAAAAACTTATTGTCTATCTTGCAATAATTGAAAACTGTTGTTGATTTATAAGTTGCTCCATAACTTATTATTTTTTTATTTTTTTTTTTTAATTTAGTTAGCAAAGCAACTAATTTTTGTTTTGATTTTTCTACTTTTTTAGCAAATTTTTTAAATGTTGCGAAATTATCTAAACCCTGTTTTTTTTCTTCGTTAATAATCTTTTTAAGTCGAGATGTTATTTTGAATGAATTTTTTTTTTTAGTTATAAAATATCTTAATGATCCTCCATGATTACTAATTTTTTCTACATCAAATAACTTTAATTGATAATTTTTAACTATGTTGCTTATTGATAATGCTGAAAAAACATAAACGTGTTCATCATAAAATTGATCATAAGAGTTTATTTTTATAACAGAACTCAGTGAAGGGTCCTCTATCACCAAAACACCTCTATCAGAAAGAATGTTATTTATGGCTTCAAAAGTTTCTTTAAGATTTGGAATATGAGATATTGTATTTGATGAAAAGATTAAGTCTACTTTAGAATATTTCTTTGATATTTTGTTTGAGAGCTTTTTATTCCAAAAATTTGGATATGTCTTAAACTTTTTTTTTGTTAGATTGGCAAGATTCTTGCATGGCTCTACAGCTATAACTTTTTTTTTTGGAAAATTTTTTAAAAAAACTCCATCATTACTTCCTATTTCCATTACTTTTCTTGGTTTAAATCTTTTTTGAAGTTTTTTAGCAGCTAACTTAAAAGCTTTTAGCATGGTTTGCGACTCTGACGCTCTGTGAGCATATTTATCAGTATATTGAATTTTTGGATTAACAGGATTTTTAACTGAAACTAGAAAGTTATTTGTATCAAAACTTATAATTAATTTGTAAAAATACTCATTTTTGAGTGATTTCTTAGATATAGAGCTTAAAAAGGAATTGGCAATGGGTTGTTTACCCAAATTAAGAAAGTTTTTTTTCATAATTTATATTTATCCTTATAATGTATTTATATAATGTGGATAAATTATTAATTAATAATCAAATTGAAATCTATTAAAAAAAAAATTGTAATCACAGGTGGTGAGGGAAGATTTGCCAAAACACTAAAAAAAAACAACGAAATTTTGGATATTTCTTATCCAAATAAAAAAACACTTAATATCTTAAGTATTAAGTCAATCGAGAATTATTTTAAAAAAATTAAACCAAAATATGTTCTTCATGCTGCTGCTTTATCTAGACCTATGAATATACATGATAAAAAAATTTCAAAAAGTATTGATATAAATATAATTGGAACTGCAAATATTGTAAAAGTTTGTGAAAAATTCAAAATCAAACTAATCTATTTTTCGACAAATTATGTTTATCCAGGAAAAAAAGGGAACTATAAAGAACTAGATCCATTATTGCCAATCAATAACTATGCGTGGTCAAAACTTGGGGGAGAATGTTCAGTAAAGTTATATAAAAATTCATTAATAATAAGATTATGTATGTGTGAGAAGCCTTTTATACATAAATATGCATTTTCGGATATTAAATCAAATTTTATGTTTCATGATGATTTTGTAAATATTATTCCTAAAATTTTAAATAAAAAAGGCACAATAAATATTGGTGGAAAAATTCAATCTATTTATAAATTCGCAAAAAAAAATAATCCTCAAGTAAAGAAAAAGTCAGGGAAAAAAATATTTCCACCAAATCCATCTATGAATATCTCAAAATTAAAAAAAATTATTTAGGTTTATAGATTTTTTTTTTAAAAATATTCAATCTTGCCAGAAAATAAAATACTATCTCAATAAAATTTGACATTAAATAAATAAAACCATTATAATAGTTACAAGAGTTAACGTTTTTTCCATAATCTGCTGAAATACTAATCTCACCATATTTTAAATTAAAAAATTTTGTCATTAAAATTATCTGAAAAGAAAATAAATAGTTATTAGAACAGTTCTCAAATGGAACTTTATTATAAAAATTTCTGCCAAAAATTTTAAAACCTGTATGAAACTCGGTCAATTCGATAGACAAAATTTTTCTGGTAAAGTTACTCATCACTATATTTGAAAAATATCTTAAAAAAGGCATCCCTTCCTCTTTATGTGGGTTTTTATTAATAAATCTAGACCCAGTAATTAGTGCATAGTCTTGATCGATAAAATTTTTAGCTTTAGTAATCAAATTTGGATTATATTGATTATCAGCATGAATTTCCAAAACGTAATCTGCACCATCTAAAAATGCCTTTTCAACAGCTTTTTTTAAATTACCCCCGTGTCCCAAATTAGTTTTGTTTTTTATTACAAACCAATCAAATCTTTTTGCAATTTCATGAGAATTATCAGTTGAATTATCATCAAAAAAATAGATTTTATCGAAATTTTCTTTATCAATCCTTTCATAAAGATCTTTGATCACAAGTTCGCTATTATAACAAATTACAACACCATAAATTTTTTTTTTGGAAATCTTATTCATTTATATTTTACATTCTAACATATAAGATAACGGTGAAAAATACTTAAACTCAACAATTCCAATTAATAAAGACATGAAAATAAGTAAGCCAAACAAATATTTAAAAAAATTATTGTTCTCTAATTGATAAAATCTTATAAATAATGATAAGAGTATTATTCCAGGAATTACTGAATATCTCCCGCCAACAAAATTCGGATATAACGATCCAATTAAAACAAAAAATGAGTGTAAAATAAAAGAGGAAATAATTAATATAGTAATCTTATCTTTTTTTTCTAAAATTTTATAAAAAAAAGTTATTGATAATATTAAAATCAAAAATACAGCAATTAAAATGGTTTCAAAATGGGTGATACTAAGCTTATTAAAAAAAAATTTAGGAATAGAGCTTCCAAAAAATGGTCGGATTAAGATATTATATGAAAAACTCTCAATTTTTCCTATATCGAAAGCAAATCTATTTGCATTATTTAACAAATTAAAAAATATTAAGACATTTATAATTAAGGGTATTACAGAAAATAAAAAATTTAAGAAATTATCTTTATTTTTTTCAAAGAGGTATTTCAAAAAAAAAATTGGAGCAAACACACTTGCGTAGATACTGCTCAAACCGCTTAATATAATTAAAAATCTGTATAATATTTTTTTTGTACCATTTAAAACACTCGTGTCTTGCAAAAGTAGTAAAAAAGTAAACAATCCGAAATAAGTTTTTATATGTGGAGCAGTAAGCCAAACCTCAGGCGTCATAGGTGGTGAGAATAAAATGAGAAAAATAATTAAGATTTTGTAATTTTTGTTATAGAAAATTAATGATTTCGAAAAGTAAACATAAGAAAAAATAGCTAAATAGATTAATGATGAAAAATAAGTATCAATTTTTTGAGAAAAAAAAGGAAAATAGCTTGCTATTTTAGATATAATATTTCTCGCGAATTCAAAATAACCTCCATAATCATAAACATACAAAATTGATTTCAAAAAATTATTTTGAAGAGAATAATCATAATATGAATCATATTTAATTTGCCAATATCCTTCATCTAAAAAAAAACAGGGAGACCTAAAAAAAATCAGTAATGTCAATAATAAAAAAAAAGATGGAAAAAAAAATTTGTTTTTGGTCATATAGTTTATTTATTTATTTGACTAATTTGTCTTTTAATTCAAAAGCTAACATTAGTTCATTCCACTCTCTTTTAGACAAACCAGAGTTGGAAATATCAATATCTTCACCACGAATAAGTTTTTTAACAACTTCTTTTCCTTTGGCAGAAATTTCTGTTCCACCTACCCTATAATCCATAAATGCATCATATGTGATTGGTGCCCATCTTTTTAAAGTATCTAACATTATATCTGCATACACTCTAATTTCATATTGAGCATGACGATCAGCTCTTAACCTCAAAAAATTCATTAAATTTAATAAGTCCGTTTTCCAGTACCATTGAGTGTAAGTATTTAAAGTTAAATTCATTCTCGCTAGTTCTCTAGCCAAACCTTTTTTATTTTCGTCTATTTTTGAGCCATCGTATCTTTGGTTTAACATTGTTTCATAATTCGCATAAGTTCTCTCAGCATCACTCTTTAGAAGTTCTAAAACTTCTAGAGCTTGTTCACCTTCTAAGATTTCTCCCCTTCCTTGTCTATTACTAGTAGATTGGGTAGCTAGATTTTCAGTTGAGGGTAAATAAAATTCTTTATCTAAAATTGAATATCTCGCAGAGTATTCATTAACATTAGCTGTTCGATGTCTTATCCATTGACGTGCAATAAATATTGGTAATTTAATATGATATTTTATTTCACACATTTCAAATGGCGTACTATGCCAGTGGCGCATTAAATATTTTATCAAACCAGAGTCTGTAGAAACTTGTTTAGTACCCTTCCCATAAGAAACTCTAGCTGACTGAACTATAGACGTATCGTCACCCATATAATCAATTACTCTTACAAAACCATGATCTAACGCTGGAATTGCTTCATATAAAATTTTTTCTAACTCTGGAACAGTGACCCTTTTTGTATTTTTACTTTGAGATTGTTGGTTTTTAATCTCTGCTTGTTGTTCTTGCGTTAATTTCATGATTGTTATTGAATCTAATACAATTCCTTTTATATTAATAAAGTTGGTTTTCCAACTATGACGATAAACGAATTTCGTAATAACCATTGCGGACGTGGGGGCAGTACCCACCACCTCCACCATTTACAACTTATGGGGGTGAACTAGATTCGACGAGTGACTAAAGGCTATTCTTTCGTTCGGAATTGTTCCTCCGTAAAGGGCTAATTTATAATTGCTAACGAAAGTTACGCACTTGCTGCTTAATTAACTTTGTTAATTAGGTAAACGGGGTTCGGGGCACCTGGCAACAGAACGCCCCCTCTTATAATTTTATAAATTTATTTAAATCTGGCTTAAAATAATTTGGACCCTTCATTACTTTGCCTTTGTCATTATAAATAGGTTTGCCATTATTATCTAGTTTGCTCATGTTTGAACTTTGAACTTCTTCAAAACAATCGTCAAGATTTATACCAAATGCATGTCCTGCACCGTATGTTACATAAAGGATATCTGTTAATGCATCAGCTACTTCAACTAAATCTTTTTTATTTATTGCCTCTATTAATTCGTTAAGTTCTTCTTTAATAAGACTTACTCTTAATGCGTTTATCCTGTCAGTGCTGAATGCAGGAATCCGTTTAACGTCTTGGCCAAAAGTTTTCATAAAAGTGCCTACTTTTTCAAAATTTGTCATTTTGCTCCTATTAGTTATCTATTTTTTAATATATAAATGTATTTAAATTATCAATGAAATTTCGAAAAGAATTCGACAGTATTGGATCAATTAATGTTCCTAACAATAAATATTGGGGTGCTTCTACTCAAAGATCAAAAAAATATTTTGATATTGGAGATTTTTTAGTTAGACCAATTCTAATTAAATCTATAGCGATTATAAAAAAAGCAGCAGCTATGGTACATTTAAAAGAAAAACAACTTCCTCCGATAATTTCAAGGGCGATAATTACAGCTTCTAATGAAGTCATCGCAGGGAAACTTGATGAGCACTTTCCACTAAAAGTTTGGCAAACTGGGTCTGGAACACAGACTAATATGAATGTAAATGAAGTTATTGCTAACAGAGCTATTGAAAAATTAGGAGGAAAAAAAGGGTCCAAAAAACCCATTCATCCAAATGATCATGTAAATAAATCTCAATCCACAAATGATGTTTTTCCAACTGCGATGCATATTGCTATAGCGATTGAAACAAAAAATAAGTTATTACCATCTCTTAAATTGCTAGATCAAGAGCTTAAAAAGAAAACATCAAAATTTAGAAGTATAATAAAAGTGGGTAGAACTCACTTGCAAGATGCAACGCCACTTTCTCTAGGTCAAGAATTTTCTGGTTATCAATCTCAAATCAAGGATTGTATTAATAGGATTAGTATGGCTTTAAAAGAAATTTATTCACTTGCACAGGGAGGTACTGCTGTAGGAACTGGAATAAATAGTAAAAAAAATTTTGATAAAAAAATAATTAATGAAATAAAAAAAATTACAAAACTTCCATTCATACCTACAAAAAATAAATTTGCAGCTCTTGCTGCGCATGATGAAATCGTAAATTTCTCAGGTGCTCTAAATACTACTGCAGTAAGCTTAATGAAAATTGCCAATGATATTAGATTTCTTGGCTCTGGTCCAAGGGCTGGTTATGGAGAATTAATATTACCTGCAAATGAGCCAGGCTCATCAATTATGCCAGGAAAAGTAAACCCCACTCAATCAGAAGCTGTCACAATGGTATGTGTAAAGGTAATAGGTAACAATAACGGTATAACAATGGCAGGATCACATGGACATTTTGAGCTAAACGTATTTAAGCCTTTAATTGCACATAATATTTTACAATCTATTAATCTTTTATCTGACAGTATAAAAAATTTTTCACTTTATTGTATCAGGGGGTTAAAAGCTGATAAGACTAAAATAAAAGAATATTTGGATAATTCTTTAATGTTAGTTACTGCACTTGCACCACATATTGGTTATGATAACTCAGCTAACATTGCTAAGCTTGCACTAAAAAATAAAACAACTTTAAAACATGAAGCGCTTAAATCTAAGCTTATCAGTGAAAAAGATTACGATAAAATTGTCGATCCAAAAAAAATGATTTATCCTGCATAGACTTTAAAGAATTCTTTTATAAAATTTCTTATAGTGACTTTATTAAAAGAATTATTATTACTTTTATTAAATTGATTTAAAAATTTATCTATCTTTTTCACTGATTTATTATCAATTCTTAAATTATTGATTATTAATTTATCTAAGATAAGATCATAGACAAAATCCAGCCTTATTGTATCAAAAACATCTCGATAATTTCTTTTTATTTGGAAGTATCTAAAAAATTTTTCAATATCTTCGAAATTGAAAACAATTTCACCAATTAATTTTTTGCCATCTATATCATTCAAAAACTCTATTGAATTAGAGTTTATAAATACAGAGTCATTCCATTCAGTATTGAAGTTTTTAATTAAAATTCTTCCATCACCTAAATGTATTTTTGAAAAAAAATTTTGTAAGTATTCAAACTTATCAATTTTATCAATTTTAAGACTTATTGATGCATTTAAATTTGGATTGTTCAGTAATTCTGAGTCAAGTAAATCTATTAGTAAAGACTCATTTTTAAATATTTTTTTTTGATTTATGAAATTAAAATTAAGATCTGTAGAAAAATAAAAAGGCTTAAAATTTATCTCGCCTTTAAAATCATTTTCTGATGATAAAAATTTTAAAGAATTTTCTTTAATCACATAAGTGAATAAATTTCTTTTATTGATTGAAACAATATCAAAAAAACCACTCAATTTATCTTCATAATATTCAATAGATGTTTCAATATCTAATCTAATTTTTTTTGAGCTTAGTTTTATGTTTTTATTTTCATTAATAATATTTTTTGAAATATCTAATTTGAAAGGAATATTAAATACTTCAAAATATGATTTTACCTTTTGAAAATTATTTACCTCGTCATAAAAAAAATTAAAATCATTTATTTTTGCCAGAAATAATAAGTCGTCATTTTGATCTTTATAAAAGAATTTAGATCTTTTAAAGATAAACTGATTTTCCTTATCAGAACTATTCAAAGCCTTGAGAAAAAAATTTATATTATTTGAATTAATGTTAAATTCTGTATCCTTAAATATTAAGTTCTTTGGTGAGATATTCTCTGATAAGAAGAAATTATTAAAAGAAATGTAAAATTTTGCATATCTTGAATTGGCTATATTTTTTTCATTATATTTAATATCTAAATTTTTTGTATAAAAAAATGGTTTAGGAAATAATCCATATTTAACTTTTTCATTGAATTCAATTTTTATATCGTATCTATCTGAAATTTGCTTTATCAAAGAAGTTTTAATTACGTCCTCTTTATAAAATATAGGAATTAAAAAATAACTAAAAAAGAGTATAACTGAACAGGCAAAGATTATGGCAATTTTATTATTTAAATAATAAAATTTTTTCTTGCCCTGATTGTATTTTTTTATATTTTTAAATTTATCAAAAAAATTTTCAATCCTGTTATCTAGTTGAATTATTTTTTTCTTTATAGGTGTTTGCCTTATTGATTTAGACCTTGACCTGTCTATTTCATTAAAAAAACTTTCTAAAATTCTATTTATGGGTAATAATATTTTTTTTAACCTTTTTTTATAAAAACTTAAATTAAACATAAATTGTTGAGATTTATAATTAAATTATTCAAATGGTAAACTCTGATTATTTAAAAAATCTTAATGAACCCCAAAAACAAGCTGTGTTAGCTTTGGATGGGCCATTATTAATAGTTGCTGGTGCTGGATCTGGTAAAACAAAGGTCTTAACTAGTAGAATTGCACATATAATAAAAAATAAAAATGCTTACCCTAATCAAATTCTTGCTGTGACATTCACAAATAAAGCGGCGAAAGAAATGCAAAACAGAGTCAGTAAAATTTTAGGATCTTCAGCAGTTGGTTTATCTTGGCTCGGAACATTCCATTCAATATGTGCAAAATTACTAAGGAAGCATGCGCCGGCAGTAAATCTAAACGCAAATTTTACAATCATTGATACTGATGATCAAATCAGATTGATTAAAAATATTTGTAAAGCAGAAAATATTGATGTTAAACAACTAGCTCCTAGATATGTTATTGCAATTATTGATAAATGGAAAAATAAAGGTTTATATCCAAGTGAAGTGAAAATTAATTCTAAGGATATTTATGAAAAAACAGTCTTACCTGTTTATAAAATTTACCAACAGAAGTTGATTGAGTTGAATGCCTGTGATTTTGGAGATTTAATCCTACATTCAGTGAAAATTTTAGAAAAAAATAAAGATATAAGAGATATTTATTCTAAAAATTTTAAATACATTCTTGTTGATGAATATCAAGATACGAATTTTATACAAAGTCGATGGCTTAACTTATTAGCAGAAAAAAATAAAAATATATGTTGTGTAGGAGATGATGATCAATCAATTTATAGTTGGAGAGGAGCTGAAATTAAAAATTTTTTAGATTTTGATAAGATTTATGAAAATACTAAGATAATAAAACTGGAAGAAAATTATAGATCTTCAAAAAATATTTTGTCAGTTGCTTCATCATTGATTTCTAATAATCAGAATAGAGTTGGTAAAACTTTAAAATCTACAATGGATGAAGGAGATTTATTAAAGTTAAATTGTTTTAAAAACGGGAAAGATGAGGCTATAGGTATTTCAGATGAAGTAGAAAAAATTAAAAAGAAATACTCACTGAATAATATTGCAATTTTAGTTAGAGCTATTTTTCAAACAAGAGAATTTGAGGAAAGATTTTTAAAAATTGGAATGCCTTATCGAATTTTAGGGGGAATTAAATTTTATGAGAGAGCTGAAATAAAAGATTGTGTAGCTTACTTAAGGTTAATTTACCAAGAAAAAGATGATCTAGCTTTTGAAAGAGTAGTAAATAATCCTAAGAGGTCAATCGGTGAAAGTACAATTAAAACAATACATGAATACTCGAAAAAAAATAAAATTAGCTTAGAGAGTTCATCAAGAAAAATGATAGAGCAAAACTTGATAAAACCAAAGGCAAAAATAGGTTTAAATTTATTTTTAGATTTAATTAATAAATGGAGGAATGATTTAAAAATAAAAAAATATAATCATGTAAAATTATTACAAATCCTTTTGGATGAGTCTGGATATTCTGCAGTGTTAAAAAATAAAAAAGATCTTGAGAACGAGAATCGTTTAGAAAATATTAAAGAATTATTGAGTGCTATGAAGGAGTTTGACAACTTAGAGAGTTTTTTAGATCATGTATCTCTTGCAACCTCTATTGATCAAGATTGGGAAGGTGAAAAAATTAATATGATGACTATGCATGCTGCTAAGGGATTAGAATTCGATGTGGTTTTTTTACCTGGTTGGGAAGAGGGATTATTTCCTCATCAAAAATCAATAGAGGAAAAAGGACACAATGGTTTAGAGGAAGAAAGAAGATTAGCATATGTGGGAATTACTAGGGCTAAAAGAAACGCAATTATCTCATTTTCAATGAATAGGTTTTATCAAGGTGATTGGATAGATAGTATGGCATCAAGATTTATTGATGAACTTCCAGAAAATAATTTAGAAAAAAATTCATATTTTGATGAAAGCAAAGATACATTTGAAGAATTTGAGTTTAATCAAGATTTTGAATTAGAAGATGACTCCAAAAGAAGTCCTGGTTGGATCCGGTACCAGAAGAGAATTAAATGATAAAAAAGAGAATAAAAAAACTCAGAAGTAAGTTTATAAAATATGGAATTGATGGATATGTAGTGCCAAAAAATGATGAATTTTTCTCTGAATATTCTAATAAGGATAGGCTTAAATTTATCTCAAATTTCACGGGATCTGCTGGTTATGCAGTAATTTTAAAAAATAGAAACTACCTTTTTGTTGATGGAAGATATACGATTCAAAGTAGAGTGGAGAGTGGTAAAGATTTTAAAATTTTAGATTATTTCAAAATTATTAATACAAGTGTTTTTAAAAACTTGAATTTAGGAATTGATCCTAGATTGTTTACCTCAAAACAAATAAAAAAATTTTTTTTAAAAAATAATAAAATTACCATCATAAAAGAAAATCTTGTTGATAAAATTTCAAAAATGAAGAATAAAAGAAAGTCCTCTTTTTACTCAATTGATAGGATCATAGCTGGTGAAAGCTATCATAAAAAAGTTTCTAGAGTTTCATCTTTTCTAAAAAGAAATAAGTATGATTATTTATTTATAACAGCGCCTGAAAATGTTGCATGGTTATTGAATATTAGAGGACACGATAGTCCAACAAGCCCAATACCAAATAGTAATCTTTTACTTACAAAAGAAAAACATGTTTTTTTAATTGTTGAAAAGAATAAGACAACAAAACTTTTGAGTGAAAAAAAACTTAAAAAAAACCAGATAGTTGATCCAAGATATATTTTAGATTTTTTTGATAAATTAAAAAAGGGAACTATTTTAATAGATGAAAAAACATGCTCTTTATATTTAGAAAAAGTAATAAAAAAAAAATTGAAAATAACAAAAAAAGAAGATCCAATTTATATTCTTAAGTCTATAAAAAATAACATTGAAATAAAAAATATGATTAACACTCATGTTATTGATGGAGTTGCATTAACTAAATTTATTTACTGGATAAAAAATTTAAAAAAATTGAATATAACTGAAGTAGATGCTCAAAATAAATTAGAAAAAATTAGAAGAATGAATTCAAAATATTTATTTCCAAGTTTTAAAACTATTGCAGGTAGTGGAAAAAATGGGGCAATTGTTCACTATAGAGCTAAAAAAAATAATACAAAGCTATTAAAAAGAAATGAAATATTCCTATGTGATTCTGGTGGTCAATATAAATTTGGTACAACAGATGTAACAAGAACACTCTGTTTTGGGAATCAAAATAAGAATATAAAAAATATTTTTACAAATGTTTTAAAAGGACATATTGCTGTTGCTCAAACTGATCTTAATAAAAAAAATACTGGAAAACTAATTGATAAAGACGCAAGAAAATTTCTTAAAAAAAACCACCTGGATTATAATCATGGCACAGGACATGGAGTGGGTTTTTTTCTTAATGTTCATGAAGGACCTCAAGCTATCTCAAAATCAAATTCAGTAAAAATTAAAAAAGGTATGATACTCAGTAATGAACCAGGTTACTATAAAAAAAATAAATTTGGAATTCGTATTGAAAACTTAATATATGTAAAAAAGATTGGAAGAAAACTAGCTTTTGAAAATTTAACCTTAGCCCCAATAGAAAAAGAATTAATCAATTTTAATCTTTTAACAAAGCAAGAAAAAAACTATCTTTTTAATTATCATATAAAAGTTTACTCAAAAATATCTCCATTTTTGAATAGAAACGAAAAAAAATGGTTAGCAAGTATTATTTAAGCATCTTTAACCAAGATGACTGGTCTAAAATTTTTACACCCAAATTTTTTGCTGCATAGACTTTCCTATTAGTTGGTTTTTCGCCAATAATAAGATAATCAAGTTTTTTCGTTACATTGCTAACTATTGATCCTGAATTTTGCTCTATTAAAGATTTTGCTTCTGAGCGGCTCATGTTAGAAAGTTTGCCAGTAAACATAAATGTTTTATTATTTAATAAACCCCCAACTTTAGAAATTTCTGTATCTTTTACTTTAAGTAATTCATCCAAGTTTTTTAAAACATTCAAATTTGTCTCGTTGCTAAAAAAATCCTTTATTGAATTAATCTGAGTTTCACCTATTCCATCAATATTTATTAAATCGTCAAAATTACTTTTTTTTGAGAGTGCTATAAAATTTTTTATGGATTTTAAGTTTTTAGAAATAATTTTGGCATTTTCTAAACCAATATGCCTAATCCCTAGTGCATATATGAATCTTTCAAAAGAAACTGTTTTTCTTAAATTTATTGAATATTTCAAATTAGCTACTGATTGTTTGCCCCACCCATCCATATTTTCAATCTTTGAATAATTTAAACTAAATATATCTTGAGGTAACTTTATAAAACCTAAGCTCCAAAAATTCTCAACTATTTTTTTTCCAAATCCATCAATATTTAACCCCTCTTTTGAAACAAAATGTTTTAATTTTTCTTTTGCTATTTTATCACATTCATAACCTCTATCGGGACATCTTCTCACTGCATCAAATTTTTTAGTGACTTTATTAAATTCTTTAATTGTTTTAAAACCACAAGGACACTTTGTTGGAAAATTATATTTTTTTGAATTTTTTTCTCTTTTGTCTAGTTCAACTGAAACTACATGAGGTATAACATCCCCCGCTCTTTCAACTATAACAGTATCTCCAACTCTAATATCTTTTCTATTTATTTCTTCCTCATTATGCAATGTTGCATTAGAAACAACTACTCCTCCAATATTTACAGGATTGATTTTTGCTACTGGTGTTAAAGCACCAGTTCTACCAATTTGAATCTCAATATTTTTTATTTTTGAAATTCCACTATTTGCCGAAAATTTATGAGCAATCGCCCATCTTGGAGCGTTAGCAACATTCCCCAACCTTTTTTGTAAATAAAAATTATTAATCTTATAGACGATCCCATCAATGTCAAAATCAATATCACCTCTTTTTTTTTCAACCTCTTTGTAGTTAGTCATTAAATTTTCTACTTTTTCTAAAGTTTTGTTTAAAGGATTAGTTTTAAAACCCCATTCTTTTAAATTTTTCAGATACTCATTTTGTGATTTTGCTTTCAAACCCTTTTCATAACCAAACGTATAAGCAATAAATTTTAACGGAATTTTTTTTGTTTCATTAGGGTCTTTTTGTCTTAAAGACCCAGAGGCAGCATTTCTTGGGTTCGCAAACTTATTTTTTAATTTTTTAAAATCACTATTTTGAATAAATACCTCGCCTCTTATATCGATTTCTATTGGAAAATTTTTTAACTTAATAAGATTCGGAATATCTTTAATAGTTTTCAAGTTCTCGGTTATATCCTCTCCTTCTTTTCCATCACCTCTGGACAAACCTGTAATAAATTTTCCATTTTTATAAATTAAAGAAGCAGATATACCGTCAATTTTAGGCTCAGCGCTGTACATTATATTGAAATTCTTATCTTCATTTAAAAAATTTAAAATTTTTTTTTCAAAATTTATCAAATCATTTTCATCAAAAGCATTGGCCAAAGAAAGCATTGGAACTGAATGTTTTACTTTTTTAAAAACTTTAGATGGTTTAAAACCAACTGAATTAGATGGAGAATTTATATTATATAAATG
>CABYYA010000007.1 GCA_902523125.1 uncultured Pelagibacteraceae bacterium
ATCTTAAAAGTTTTTTAATTGAATTCATTTGCTTATTGGAGAATTTCTCATAAAGATTTTCGTGGCCAGAATTTTGAATTTCAATACCAATTGAATAACGATTTAAAGATTCAATATTTTTCCAATTAGATTTCCCTGCATGCCAAGCCTCGTAAAGATCTGGAACTAAATTGAGTATTTTTCCATTTTTTTTTACAAAGTAATGAGCGCTTACTTTTGATTTAAGATCAGTCAGTTTATTCAAAGCTAACAACTCATTTTTCATTCCTGTGTAATGGATGATTATATACTTGATGTTTTTTTTCTGTCTTTTAGGCGTATTAAAATTTGGAGAATAATTACTTGTTATTTTAAGCCACATTTAAGCTATAATTTTAATTAATTCTTATTTTATTTTGTTTCTCATTGTAATATATAGGATCAATAATGTTTAAGAAATTTATAGTTATAATAATTACAACTTTCGCGTTAGTTTCAAATTTGCATGCAGGTTCAGACGGTGAGTTAATTTTAAAAAAAAATGAACCCTCAGAAATAAAAGATTGTTCAGAAACTTTTAATAAAGCTTCTTTCGCACTTAATCAGGGTTTAGACAAAGTTATATTTAAACCCGTTGCAAGTGTTTATAGATTAATGCCTTCGCCAGTAAAGACTGGAGTAAGTAATTCATTAAATAATCTTGGTAATTTAGTTACAATTCCAAATAATCTTTTACAGGGAGAATTTGCCTTAGCAGGAATAAATTCTGGAAGATTTGTAATAAATACCACAATTGGAATTTTAGGTTTATTCGATGTTGCATCATATCTGGGATTTGAAGAGTACACTAAAGAAGATTACGGACAAAGTCTTGCAGTGCACGGTGTAGGGCCAGGATGCTATTTGGTGCTACCAGTGTTAGGACCTAGCACTGCTAGAGATACCGTTGCCTCACTAGCTAACTTTTTTGGTGGTGATGCTTGGTATAATGTAACTGTAAGAAATGACACTCAATACTTTAGGGATGTAGATTATTATTCATCTAAAGCAACAAGTGGAATTGATTTTAGGGCTAAAAACTTCGACTCAATTGAAAATCTTGAAAAAAACTCACTTGATTTTTATGCCTCTGTAAAAAGTCTCTATTTACAAGATAGACAACAAAGAATCTTGAATAGTCAAAAAATTATTGAAACTCAAGATGATAGTGATTGGGAAGAAATAGAAACACAATAATTTCATTACTAAATGACGAAAAAAAAATTATTTGTATCTTTAATTATTTTTTTTTCAGTAACATTAAATTCATTTTCAATAGAGCCAGACATTTTTGTACAATCCACTGTCAATAGAGCATCTAAATTACTTGGAGAAAATATTTCAAAAGATGAGAAGATTGAGAAATTAAAGATAATTGCAAAAGAGACTGTAGATATTAAAGGAATTGGATTTTATACACTTGGAAAGAAAAGAAAATCTTTAAACGAACAAGAAAAAAAAAGTTATGCTGAATTATTTGAGGGATATTTTTTAAAAAGTTTTTCTAGCAGATTGGCAGAATATACTAATCCAGAAATTGATGTCCAAGGTAAAGAAAGGCTAAACGAAAATTATACTATCGTAAATAGCATTTTAAAAGCTACTAATGAAAGACCTGAGATAAAAATTGATTGGCGAATATACACTAAAAATCCAGACAACCCTTTAATCAGAGATTTAATAATAGAGGGCTTAAGTTTAGCAAGAACTCAAAAAGAAGAATTTGCCTCTGTTTTAAATTCAAATAATAATGACATTGAAGCTTTATTTAAAGTCTTAGAAGAATTTTCACAGAATTAGTAATAATAAAATGGTGGGCCCGCCAGGACTCGAACCTGGGACCAATACATTATGAGTGTACTGCTCTAACCAACTGAGCTACAGGCCCTTAGATAAGTCTAGTTTTTATATCATTAAAAAAGTTAATCAAGCTTAGATGTTTATATTTTGTTTCTAGTTGTTTTTGTATGTAATCGCATCTGATCGTAATTATTTGATAAGTTTTTATTGAATATAAAGTCTTATTTTTTAGTATATAAAAGACTTAATGAGCTTCAAAAAAAATTTAAGTTACAAAGCTTTTTCTAAAAGTAAATTTAAAAGTATTAAGCACTCTACATACTTTGAAGTTTACGATGAATTATTTTCAAAATTCATAAATAAAAAAATTACTTTTGTCGAAATAGGTATTCTGGGTGGTGGATCTTTATTCATGTGGAGAAATTTCTTTGGTCCCAAGGCAAGGATCATCGGAATTGATTTAAACTCTAGTGCAAAAAAGTGGACTAAGTATGGGTTTGAAATTTTTATTGGTGACCAGTCAGATATTAATTTTTGGAAAAATTTTAAAAAAAAAGTTGGTAAAATAGATATAATTTTAGATGATGGTGGTCATAGATATATTGATCAGATTACTTCAATTGAGTGCATTTTAGATAACATTAAACATAATGGTTTAATTGTTGTAGAAGACACTCATACATCTTACATGGATGGTTTTGGAGATAGAAGATATTCTCTTATAAATTATATTAAAAATAGTATTGATAGAATTAATCATAAATCACACAAATTAAAGAATATAAACTCTAAAGAAAATATTTGGTCAATAAAAGTTTATGAGTCAATAGTTGCAATATCTGTTAAAAGTAAACAAAAACAAACCAAATCTGCACCAATAACGAACAATGGAATTGATGATAATGCAAAAGATTTTAGAGTTGAAAAAAATAAAAATGATAAAAGTTTAAGAAGAATTCTTGATAAAATTAAGAATTATTTCAGATAATTTAAACTATGAAGTTAGTTTTTTTTGCATTCAAACATAGATATAGATATAAAGATCTTAATAATTTTTTATATTCTAGTCTTTATGGAAAATATTTTCTCTTAAATCTGGGTGGTCCTTTTAAGCATTTAGTAGCAAAAATTTTGTTAAATATACAATTTGGTTTTGCTATTTCTTGCGATGCAAGACCTTTAATTAAAAACAAAAAATCTGGTATCAACTTTTTTATAAGAGGTACAAATCTTAATATTCCAAGTAATTTTAGACATCTTGGTAATAATTTTGTGAGTATCAAAAATCCATTTATTAAAGAAGAAAATATTTTTCAAATTTATCCAATAAATATCCCGTATTCAAAAATTAATGATGAACCAAAGATTATTTTTATAGGAGGAGCAAATATCGATATAAATAATAAACAAAAAATCCTTTGGGAAAAATGTAAAAAAGAAGTTTTAAATGATTTTACAATTTTAGATAAAAAAAGTTTTTGGAAAAAGTATTTGGGTGAAAATAACACTGAGGATATATTTGTTTTTTACAAAAAATTCAAACTTTTACTAAGATATGAGATTATAAAATATCTAAAAAAAAAATTTGATGAAAAATTTATCCTAATTGGAAATGACTGGAAAAATTATTCGATAAACTCATTGCCATCAAATTTTAATTCTAATTACATAAAAAAACTTTACAACGGTAATATTTGCCTTGATTTTGGATCGGCTGAAGGAAGCTCATCTCTCTATTCAAGGTCTAATGGAATTATTGAGGCTGGTGGATTAATTTTACAAAGTAAGCAAATTGACTCTACAGATATTTGGGGGAATTTAGAAAACAGGATTACATTTAAAAATTTCAATGATTTAGAAGTTATAATAAATGGATTATTAAATAATGAGGATTTATCAAATAACATATTATTAAATATTTTTAAAAACTTTGAAAACAGTAAAAATTTAATTGAAAAAAGTTTAGATCAAATATTTAAGGAAATATAAATATTATTATTTGGTGGGCCGTGTTGGTTACGCTCCAACTACCCCTGCAATGTCAATGCAGTACTCTACTATTGAGCTAACGGCCCAAATTAACTTTCTAAGAAACTTTTTAGTTGTTTAGATCTACTTGGGTGCTTGAGCTTTCTAAGTGCTTTGGCTTCTATCTGTCGAATTCTTTCTCTTGTCACAGAAAACTGTAATCCTACCTCTTCCAAAGTATGATCTGTATTCATCCCAACTCCAAATCTCATTCTTAAAACTCTTTCCTCTCTAGGTGTTAAGGTAGATAATATTTTTGTTGTGGCCTCACCCAAATTTGATTTAATAGCCTGTTCTAAAGGAGCTAATGCTTTTGTATCCTCAATAAAATCACCTAGGCTACTATCCTCTTCGTCACCAACTGGTTTTTCTAATGAAACTGGTTCCTTAGAAATTTTTAAAACTTTTCTTACTTTATCTAAGGGCATTCGAAGTTTTTTTGCTAACTCCTCAGGAGTAGCTTCTCTTCCAAATTCACTTAAAATAAGTCTTTGGGTTCTAACGATTTTGTTTATAGTCTCAATCATATGTACTGGAATTCTAATTGTTCTTGCCTGATCAGCAATTGATCTTGTTATAGCTTGCCTTATCCACCATGTAGCATATGTTGAAAACTTATAACCTCTTCGATATTCAAACTTATCGACTGCTTTCATTAATCCAATATTTCCCTCTTGAATTAAATCTAAAAATTGAAGACCCCTGTTAGTATATTTTTTTGCTATCGAAATAACTAATCTTAAATTCGCTTCAACCATCTCTTTTTTTGCGATTCTTGACTCTTTCTCTCCTTTTTGAACTCTGCTTACTAACTTTTTAAAGTCAGTTACAGACATTCCAAGTTTATGGCTAATTTCAATTAATCTTTCTCTTATATTTTTAAATTCTTCTTTATTTTTGCTAAAGAATTGTTTCCATAAGGCGTTGGTGTCTAAAAACTTTTTTAAATTAGGATTAATTTCATTACCTATATAAAACTTGATAAATTCGTTTCTTGGTATTTTTTGATCCATTGCAAGTCTTATAAGATTTCCTTCTAAAGAAATAATTTTTTTATTTTCAACGTAATGTTTTTGGACAAGTTCTTCCAACACAGATGGAGAGAGTTGCAACGATTTAATATTTTCTAAAATATCACTTACAATTTTTGCGTAGCCCTTTTCTTTTGATGGAGAAAAGGTCTGTGAGTTAAGCACACAATCCAGTTTCTCTTTTTGATATTTTATTAACTTACGATATTCTTTTGTAAGTACATGGACTGTTTGTAACACTTTTGGTTTAATCTCAGACTCCATTGCAGCCAGTGTAGGATTGAAATCCTCATCACTCTCATCATTGGAATTTTCTTCTTTTTCGTCTTCTCCTGCATTTTTTTGTTTTGCGCTAGGACCTGTATTTTCATCTTCCATATAGTTAGTATCAATATCAATAATTTCTCTGACCAATATTTCGTCTTTTTGTAATTTTTCATCCCATTCAAATAATTGTTGTGCGGTAATAGGACTTTGAGATAAAGCAATTAACATTACATCTTTTCCTGCTTCAATTCTTTTTGCAATTGCAATTTCTCCCTCTCTAGATAGTAATTCAACACCACCCATCTCTCTTAAATACATTCTTATTGGGTCGTCACTTTTTTCGATAGTTTTGCCCTCTTCTTTAGAAGAATTTTCTTTTTTTCTTAAAACTTTAAAATCTGATTTTTTTTCAACTAATATTATTCCTTCATTTAAGATATGAATAAAAGCTTGTGATAAATTTTCATCTGATAAATTTCTTTTACCAAGAGATTTGCTTAATTCCTCGTGAGTAATGAATCCTCTGTGGGTTCCTCGACCCATTAATCTAGCAAATGATTTAGTAATAATTCTTTCCACAGCAATCTAAGTTAGAGTGACTTATATAATATTAAATTAGCAAAAATCCATTGCTAATTTATTCAGATTAGTTGATTTTTCTCTCATTTTTAAGCTCTTTTAGCTCATTAAATGTTGTTTCACTTAAATCTTCTGAAAACTTCGATTCTAATTCTTGGATTCTTAACTCTAAATCATGATTAAATAAATCTTTTGAAATATCATCCATTAACTCTATCACTTGATTGTCATTTTTAGGTTTATTTTTAAGAATATGTTTAATTGGCGCAAACTTGTTTATCTTATCAAGCAATTGTTTATCAAAATTAAATTTTTCAATATAAATAGTTTCATTTGATTTTAATTTATCGATTACTAAATTGAATATCTGCTTATTAATTTCTGTGAATAATTTAATATTTTCTACTAAATGAACATTTGTTTGAAAAAGAGACAAATTATTTAAGAGCAAATATAATAAAGAAAACTCCTTTAATTCTACCCCAGTGATGCCTTGGCTCTCATTAAAAATTTTTTTTGTTGTTTCTAGTGATTTTGTTTTTCTTACAAAGAATTTATTTTTTTTTTGATTAGAATGTGGTGTTAATTCTGAAATTTTCTCCAAAAAAAATTCAAGAACATATTTTTTAATAAAATTATCTTTGATTGTATTTGATATTGATCTTAATCTTTTCTCAAATATTGCCATAGAAGAAGGATTATTTTCGGTTTGTTTTTTATAGTGACTGAAAATAAATTGATGAATCGATAATTTGTTATGTTTTGTATAATCTAAAAAATATTTTTTACCATTTTTATTTACAAAACTATCGGGATCCTCTTTATCTGGTAAAAATAAAAAAGATATTTGTTTTTCAGGTTTCAATTCTTTTATAGAATTTTCTGCTGCTCTTAAAGCGGCTTTATAGCCACTTTCATCTCCGTCAAAACAAATTATTATGTCCTTAAAAAACTGATTTAATGTTAAGATTTGTTTATCAGTTAAAGAAGTGCCAAGATTTGCAACAACGTTTTCAACTCCATTTTTACTTAAACCAACAACATCCATATAACCTTCAACTAAAAAAATATGATCTAACTTGTTAGATAATTTTCTTGCCAGGTCTAAATTATATAAATTCGAACCTTTTTTAAAAAAATTTGTCTCCGGTGAGTTAATGTATTTTGCCAAATAATCTAAATCTTCTATTATTCTACCACCCAAAGCAATTGGCTGTCCTGAAATATTATTTATTGGAAATATCAATCTTCCTTTAAATCTTTCTACGCAGGTTTTTCTCTTTTCATCAAAATAAAATAAACCACTTTCTAATAAAGTTTTTTCACTAAATTCTTTTTTAAGTTCATTAAAAAAATTTGGATTCTTTTTAACAAAACCAATCCTAAATTTTTTGACTTCTTCTTTGCTTAATGATCTATTCTTTAAATAATCTCTAGCGCTTGAAAGTTTTTCGTTTTTTAATAGCTGATCATGATAATAATCGACATACTTATAGTAAATTGATAAATATTCTTTCCATTTTTTTTCTCTCTCTTCATCTTGCTTTGTGAATAAATATGGTTGCATTCCTGCAATATTAGCAAGATATTTAACTGCCTCTCCAAACCTTAAGTTTTGAGTTTTTATAACAAAATCAAAAATATTTCCATGCTCTGAAGTTGCGAAACAATGATAAAATTCTTTTTCATCATTAACTGTAAAGGAAGGGGTTTTCTCATTTTTAAAAGGTGATAGTCCAACAAACTCCTTTCCTCTTTTTTTTAAAGCTACAACTTTTGAAACAACGCTAGAAACTTTAAGACGAGTTTTAATTTCATCTAGATATTCTTTTGGATATTTCATTATTTATTTAATATTTGTTTTAACAAGGCGCCAGCTTTTGAAAAATCAATTTCATCAGCATGCTTTTTTTTTAATTCACCCATTACTTTTCCCATGTCTTTAATAGAGCTTGCACCTAATTTAGAAATAGTTTCCTCACATATCTTTTTAGTATCTTCATCATTCAGCTGTTTAGGTAGAAAACTTGATAGAATATTAAATTCGTTTTGCTCAATTTCCAGAAGATCAGAGCGATTATTTTTTTTATAAATATCGATTGATTCGGTTCTTTGCTTCATCATCTTTTTTAATAATTTTTTTACATCTTCATCATCTGTTTCTTTTTTGTTAGGGCCGGACCTGTTTGAGATATCGAGATCCTTAATTGACGATAAAATTAACCTATAAGTTGAGATTTTTATTTTATCTTTAGATTTTAAAGCATTTTTATATTCAGTTTCAATTGTTACTTTTAACGACATAATTTTTTAATCTACTTTAAAGAAAAAATTCTTCAAAAGAAAAATTGTTTTTTTACAATTTTATAATACATCTCTGTTGCGATAATAAATCAATTATTGTATTAACCTTTAACTTATGAGTTGTAATTGACTAAAAAAGTAAAAAAAGCTCACTTAAAAAATTCTCAAAAAAATACAGGCATTTTAGTTTTAGAAAACAAAAAGATTTTTAGAGGTATTGGAATTGGATACCAGGGAGAGGCGACTGGTGAAGTTTGCTTTAATACATCATTAACGGGATACCAAGAAATAATATCAGATCCATCTTATGCTGGACAAATAATAAACTTTACCTTTCCTCACATTGGAAATGTAGGGACAAATAAAGAAGATTTTGAATCTGATAGAATTTGGACTAAAGGAGTTATTTTTAATTCTGAGATAACATCGCCATCAAATTATAGATCTTTTCAACATTTAGATGCCTGGTTAAAAAAAAATAAAATAGTTGGAATTACTGGACTTGATACAAGAAGTTTAACGAATTTTATAAGAGATAAAGGTGCTCCAAAAGGGACTATTGCTTACTCAAATAAAAGTAAATTTCATATTAACAAACTTATTAATTCTACAATTAAATGGAGTGGGCTAAAAAATTTAGATCTAGCAGAAAAAGTTACCACGCAAAAAAATTATATCTGGAAAGGACTTAAAACTTGGAGAAAAGAACATGGCTATAGAAAAAATAATCAAAATTCATTTCATGTAGTGGCCATAGATTATGGAATAAAAAAAAATATTTTGAGATATTTTTCTGATTTTAAATGTAAGGTTACAGTGGTTTCTTGTAAAACATCTGCAGAAAAAATTTTATCTCTTAAACCTAATGGTGTCTTTTTATCTAATGGACCTGGAGATCCAGCTGCAACAGGAAAATACGCAATTCAAATAATTCAAAATCTTATTAAAAAAAAAATACCATTATTTGGTATATGCCTTGGTCATCAGATACTTGCGCTGGCATTGGGTGGTAAAACAAAAAAAATGAAATTAGGTCATAGAGGAGCAAATCATCCAGTTAAAAATTTAATTAGTGAAAATGTCGAAATCACTAGCCAAAATCATGGTTTTGAAGTTGTAGGAGAAAACTTACCAAAAAATATTCAGATTACTCATAAATCATTGTTTGATAATAGTATTGAGGGAATAAGATTAAAGAATAATCCTGTATTCTCAGTTCAATATCACCCAGAGTCAAACCCCGGACCACAAGATAGTGTTTATTTGTTCCAGGAATTTATTAACAACATGAAAAAAAATGCCAAAAAGAAAAGATCTTAAAAAAATTTTAGTTGTAGGTGCTGGCCCGATTATTATTGGTCAAGCTTGTGAATTTGATTATTCAGGAACTCAAGCTTGTAAGGCATTAAAAGATGAGGGTTATAAAGTTATATTAATTAATTCAAATCCAGCAACAATTATGACAGATCCGGATGTTGCTCATAAAACTTACATTGAGCCTATTACTTTAGATGTTTTAGAAAAGATTCTCAAAAAAGAAAAGCCGGATGCAATTCTCCCAACCATGGGTGGCCAGACTGCTCTTAACCTTGCAATGGAAGCAGAAAAAAAAGGAATTTTAAAGAAATATAAAATTAAATTGATTGGCGCAAATTCAAAAGCTATTTCCAATGCAGAAGATAGAAAAAAGTTTAGAAAAAACATGATTGATATTGGTTTAGATCTTCCAAAATCCGAGATCGTAAACAATATAAATCAAGCATCAAAAGTTTTGAATAAGATTGGTTTACCAGCAATAATTAGGCCAGCTTTTACGCTTGGAGGTTTAGGAGGAGGAATAGCAAAAAATAAAAAAGATTACGTAAAAATTATCAAAAATGGTTTGCACGAGTCTCCAGTGAGCCAAGTGCTTGTGGAAGAGTGTTTAGAAGGTTGGAAAGAATTTGAAATGGAGGTTGTAAGGGATAAAAAAGACAATTGTATAATTATTTGCTCAATAGAAAATGTAGATCCAATGGGAATACATACAGGAGACTCGGTTACAGTTGCTCCTGCATTGACATTAACTGACAAAGAATATCAAGTAATGCGAAATGCCTCTATTGCATGTTTAAGAAAAATTGGAGTTGAGACAGGTGGTTCAAATGTTCAATTTGCAATAAATCCTAAAAATGGGCGTATGGTAATAATTGAGATGAACCCTAGAGTGTCAAGATCATCAGCTCTTGCATCAAAAGCTACTGGATTTCCCATTGCAAAGATTGCTGCAAAACTTGCGGTTGGATATACTTTGGATGAATTAAAAAATGAAATTACCAAAGTCACTCCAGCATCATTTGAGCCAAGTATAGATTATGTAGTAACCAAAATTCCAAGATTTACTTTTGAAAAATTTTCAACTTCTCCAGCAATTCTAGGTACATCAATGAAATCAGTAGGGGAAGCAATGGCAATTGGAAGAAACTTTAAAGAATCTCTTCAAAAAGCATTGGTTTCTCTTGAGACTGGTTTTTCAGGATTAGACCGAATATTTAATCTAAATAATAAAAGACAAATTGAAAAAAAACTAAAAGAAAATATTCCAGATAAAATCTTACTTGT
The DNA here is from genome assembly GCA_902523125.1 of uncultured Pelagibacteraceae bacterium. Lineage (GTDB taxonomy): Bacteria > Pseudomonadota > Alphaproteobacteria > Pelagibacterales > Pelagibacteraceae > Pelagibacter. Next base: position 10,629 of record CABYYA010000007.1, read on the forward strand.
TGCTGAAGCAATAAGGAAAAAAATCAAGCTAGAAAGAATTTATAATTTATCAAAAATTGATCCGTGGTTCTTAAACCAAATTAAAGAAATAGTAGATAATGAAATTAAGATCAAAAATAATGGATTACCTAAAAATTTTGATGATTTTAACCAAATAAAATCAATAGGTTTTTCAGATAAAAAACTTTCTGAGCTGACAAATTTATCTGAAGATATTGTAAGAAAAAAAAGAACTGCACTTAAAATTTTACCAGTATTTAAAAAAGTTGATACTTGTGCTGCAGAATTCAAATCTTTTACACCATACATGTACTCAACATATCAAAGAAATTTTTCAATAAATTCAGAGTGTGAAGCTAACCCAACTGTTAAAAAAAAAATTATAATATTAGGTGGAGGGCCCAATAGAATAGGACAAGGAATAGAATTTGATTATTGTTGTTGTCAAGCAAGTTTCGCCTTAAAGTCTGCTAATTTTGAAACCGTTATGGTTAATTGTAATCCTGAGACTGTCTCAACAGATTATGACACTAGCGATAGATTATATTTTGAGCCTTTAAAGGAAGAATATGTTTTCAATATTATAAATAGAGAGAGAGAGAAAGGTGATTTAGTTGGTATCATTACCCAATTTGGTGGTCAAACTCCAATTAAATTAGCAAAATTTTTACACGATAATAATCTTCCAATTTTAGGAACTCAATACTCATCTATTGATCTAGCAGAAGATAGAGATAGATTTAAAAAACTTTTAGAAAAATTAAATTTAAATCAAGCTGAAAGTGGAATTGCGAAAAATTTAAAACAAGCAGTTGAAATATCTGAAAAAATTGGTTTGCCTTTAATGGTTAGACCCTCTTATGTTCTTGGAGGAAGGGCAATGGAAATTGTTTACGAAAAAAGTCAATTAAAAAATTTTGTAGAGGAAGCCTTTAAAGCAGCAGAAAAAAATCCAATACTTATTGACAAATTTTTAGATCATGCAATGGAGGTGGATGTTGATGCTATATCCGATGGTAAAGAAGTACATGTGGCTGGCATCATGCAGCATATAGAAGAGGCAGGAATTCACTCTGGAGACTCGGCTTGCAGCTTACCTCCAGTTTCAATAAAACCTTTTTTAATAAAGGAAATTGAGAAACAAACAAAAAATTTAGCCCTAGCTCTGAAAGTAAAAGGTTTCATGAATGTTCAATTTGCAATAAAGAAAGATAAAATTTTTGTTATTGAAGTAAATCCAAGAGCTAGCCGTACTGTTCCTTTTGTTTCAAAAGCTAAAGGAATACCCTTGGCAAAGATAGCCTCGAGAGTTATGGCAGGTGAAAAACTTTCAAAATTTAATTTAAAAGATAAATCTAAAGGAATGTTTGCCGTAAAAGAAGCTGTTTTTCCGTTTAATAAATTTCCTAATAGTGATTTGTTGTTAGGTCCAGAAATGAAATCAACTGGAGAGGTGATGGGATTTGACAAAAATTTTGGTATGGCATACGCAAAAAGCCAGATAGCATCGTCTAATTCATTACCTACAAGAGGACTAGCTTTTTTATCATTAAAAGACACTCATAAAGATGAAGGAATAGGGCTTGCAAAAGAACTTTTGAAACTGAAGTTCCATTTGTGTGCTACAAAAGGAACTGCTGAATATATTAAAAAAAATGGTATGAGCTGTAAAATTATTAATAAAGTAAGTAGTGGATCACCTCATATCGTTGATGTGCTTGACTCCAAAAAAATAGCTTTAGTAATTAATACTGGTGGTGGCAACACAGAACACAGATTAAACGATGCTATTGCTTTAAGAAGAGCAACACTTAAAAATAAAGTGCCCTACTGCACAAATATGTCAACAGCGCTTGCATGTATTGAGGGTATTAAATCACTTAAAACAAAAAAATTAGAGGTCACGTCTCTTCAAAATATCTAATCAACTTTCCAATCAGTTTCGAATGTAACATAGTTGACTTGAATACATCTTCTTTCTTTAATAATTTTTTTCTTCTCCATACCGTGCCATGTATTTGGACCGCTTGTAAATAAATAACCATAATTATGTTTGTAGGGAACTGTTTTAACTTTTTCTAATTTTTCATTATAAAAATCAGTACCTAATTCCTCTGATTCATTTGCATTATTTACAAAAATAAGTCCTGACATTAATTTTTCTTTAATGTCACAATGTGGCTTTAGCCAAAAACCTTCACGATCACATATAACTTCAAGTCTGACATAAGAACCGGATAAATCTTTATTGATCATTTTGGAGATCGTTTCGCATGTCTCTTTAGATTGAAGTTCATTGATAAACTTTACTAAGTTTGGAAATTGGGAAGTATTTTCTTTTGTAACAAAACATCTAAATTTTATTGCCTTACCACCTGAAGCTATGCCTTCTCTAAATTCGGCGGCACCACCATCAATTGCTCTTGTACCATCATAATTGAGATTATGTTTGCTTACATCGGGAATATCTGCGCCTTCTATTTCTTTAATAGCTTCCTCACTTAAAGCATTGTTGTATTCCCAGTGATTAAATGGAAATTCATACTTTTTTGAGTTTTTCAATATAGAATTAAGAAAAGTCATAATCTTTAAATTGTTTCTCTATATATCCCGATATTCTATCAGTTTCATTAAGTTTTTTATAATTCCATTCTTCCACTCTATCCTCTAAGTTTTTAATTATCTCTAGGGATTTAAAAAGCTCAAAAAATTTTTTAAAACGAATGTTTTTTTTAATAGCTGGCATTTGAGCCACATATATTGGTCTTCCCGACATAGCTGCTTCAGATATCATAGATGTAGAGTCACAAGTTACAATAATATGATTGGCTAGCTTAAGTGATGACAAATAGGCTTTCTTGTCAATATCCTGAATTATAATCTGGTCATCACCAAAAAATTTTTGGGCTTTATCTATAATTCTTTGAGGTGTTCTCATTGAGGGTATAAAAATAAGTTGATAACCTTGATTAGTAAAATTTTTTTTAGCTTTAACAAAAATTTCCTCAATTATTTCATCATTAAAATCATAATACTTATTTGGACCACCGGCAATAAACGCTATCACTTTTTCTTTTTTAATTCGAGGTTTAAGATAATCAATATTTTCCTCTAAGTCTTTTTCAGTAAGATAATGAATTGCTCCTTTGGTTTTTAGAACATTTATCCCCTCAAGACCATCGTGTTCTGGCGCAATAACAAAATCAAAATTATTTAATGATACTTTTGGATCCTGAATATGAATGTTCATAATTTTACTTCCAAATTTTTTTTTTAAAAAGATGGATGGAACTACACTTTTTCTTCCACATGAAATTACTACATTAAATTTTTTTGATATATCATTTTTGAAAACAAAATCTTTGACCGGTGTCAATTTTGGAGGAATCATTTTCCAAAAATTATTTAGTTCAATTTTTTCGTGTATAAATTCAAGATTGAGAGCTTTAGCAAGCCCCTCAACTTGGCTAATCATGCCGTGCATACCCTCGGTCAATAATAAACCTTTTAATTTAGTCATTTATCACTATATAGCTTCCATATGAGTCAAAATCCAACTAAACACACAAAAGTGTTAATAATTGGGTCTGGTCCTGCTGGATACACTGCTGCAGTTTATGCGGCAAGAGCAATGTTAAATCCAATTTTAGTTTACGGGTCAGAGCCTGGAGGCCAACTTACGACAACAACAGATGTTGAAAACTTCCCTGGATTTGCTGATGTAATTCAAGGTCCATGGCTTATGGATCAAATGAAAGAGCAAGCAAAAGCAGTTGGAACAGAAATGATTGAAGATCATATAAGCTCAGTAAATTTAAAAACAACACCTTTTGAGGCTGAAGGTGACACTGGTCAAAAGTATACTGCTGATAGCATAATAATTTCCACAGGTGCACAAGCTAGATGGTTAAATATTAAATCTGAACAAGAGTTCAGAGGATTTGGTGTATCGGCATGTGCAACATGTGATGGTTTTTTCTTTAAAGATAAGGAAGTTGCTGTTGTAGGTGGAGGTAATGCGGCTGTTGAAGAGGCAATGTTTCTTACAAAATTCGCGTCAAAAGTAAAATTAATTCACAGAAGAGATAGTTTGAGAGCTGAAAAAATGCTTCAAAAAAAACTTATGGAAAATAAAAAAATTGAAATCATTTGGGATACAGTTGTTGAGGATGTAATTGGAGATAAAGATCCAAAAAATGTTAAAGGAATAAAAGTCAAAAATGTTAAAACAAATAAAATTGATGAAATAAAATTAGACGGTGTTTTCATTGCTATTGGTCATGACCCTGCAACTCAACTATTTAAAGATCAACTTAGTATGGATAATGAGGGTTATTTGATAACAAAACCAGATTCAACAGAGACTAATGTGCCAGGTGTTTATGCGGCTGGAGACGTAAAGGATAAAACATTTAGGCAAGCAGTAACTGCTGCTGGTATGGGATGTATGGCAGCACTAGAGGCTGAAAAGTTTTTATCTCATTAAAGTGAAAAATAATCTCCATGTTTTCTTGGGCGCTACAGTTGCAGATGCAGCAGCCAGACCATTGCATTGGGTATATAATCAAAAAAAATTAGGTATTTATATTAAAGGAAAAAAGGACTTTTCTTTCTTAAAAAAAAATAGAAGTCCTTTCTATAATATCAAAACCGGAAAAGTCTCTGGTTACAATGAAATTAGTCAAGTGATGTTTCACACACTACTGGATGGGCACGAAAATATAGAGAAACGTTTCAAAAAAAAAATTCTTAAAAACTTTGGCCCTGGAAGTAAATATTGGAAAAATTTAAAACTTAGATCTAAATATAAAAAAGTCAAAGATTGGCGGGGTATAATCAAGGGACCATGGATACATCAAAATATTATTGAGACTGTAATAAATATTCAATTAAAAAAAAAGATCTCTGGTGGGCTAAAAGTCAATGAGTCAGATGGTTTTTGTGCTACTCTTCCATATTTTCTCTATGGCTTTGATTTTAAAAGTTTAGAAAAAATTTTCAAAATTGTAACAGTTTCAAAAATAAGTTTTAAATATGCTATGGCAAAATTTTATTTAATAGATTTTGCGTTAAAAGGAGCTGAAGACCCAATCAAAGAATTTATTAAAAAATTCAACAGATATTCTTTTTTTAAAGGAATTGTTAATGACATTAAAAAGATAAGAAAATTTGGATCAAAGTTCGATCCAACTGTGATAAAGAAACTAGGTATGGCTTGTAGCTATCCTGGAACTTTTAACAGCTCAATATATACAATTATTAACTCAAAAAATTATAAAGATGCTATTTTAAAAACAATAAAGGCAGGTGGTTGCAATTGTTCAAGAGCAAATTTTACTGGAGCATACTTTGCAGCTTTAAGAGGCATAAATTCTATTCCAAATAATTGGATAAAAAAAACAATTCCAGCAAAAAAAATTTTAAATCAAAAATAATTATTTATTTAAGGCTTCACAGAAAGATTTGATTCTCGACATTGCTTTTTTTAAATTTTTCATGGATGTAGCATAAGAAATTCTAAAGTAGCCATCTAAACCAAAAGCAGAGCCTTGGACAACAGCAACATTTTCTTTTTCAAGTAATCTTTGAACAAAATTAGTATCAGTTTTTAATTTTGTTTTTTTATTTAACAATCCCTTACAGCTTGGAAATACGTAGAATGCTCCATTTGGGGTCAAACAACTTATGCCTTTTATACTATTGAGGCTTTTTACAACAAAGTTTCTTCTATTTTTAAATGCTTTAGCTCTAGTTTTTATAAATCCTTGTTTTCCATTTAATGCCTCAACAGCTGCAGCTTGACTTATTGAGGAAGGATTTGAAGTTGATTGCGATTGGATTTTTCCAATAGATTTTATTATTTCCTTTGGACCAGCAGCATAACCTATTCTCCAACCAGTCATAGCATATGATTTACTTACTCCATTCATTGTAAGTGTCCTACCTTTTAGCTTAGAAATTTGAGCAATTGTAAAAAAATTAAAGTTGTCATACCTAACATGTTCATAGATGTCATCACTCAGAATAAAAATTTTTTTATTTCTGATTAAAATTTTTGCTAAATCATTAATTTCTTTTTTTGAGTAACCTGCTCCTGTTGGATTTGATGGAGAGTTAAGAATGATCCATTTAGTTTTTTTAGATATTGCTTTTTTTAATTTTTTTGGAGTAAGTTTAAACCCTTCCTGTTCGGTACATTTGATTATTTTTGGCTTTCCTCCAGCTAACAAAACCATATCTGGGTATGATACCCAAAAAGGTGCTGGTATAATTACTTCGTCCCCTTTATTAAGAGTCGCCATAAAAGCATTGTAAAGAACTTGTTTTCCTCCTGTACCAACAGTGATTTGATCTAAAGAGTAGTTAAGTTTATTTTCTCTTTTAAATTTCTTAATTATAGCTTTTTTAAGTTCAGGTGTGCCATCAACAGCAGTGTATTTTGTGTCTCCTCTTTTAATAGCTTTGATCGCAGCTTTTTTGATATTTTCTGGAGTGTCAAAATCTGGCTCTCCAGCTCCTAAACCAATTACATCTTTACCAGCTGCTCTTAATTCTCTAGCTTTCTGAGTAACTGCGATAGTTGGCGATGGCTTAATTCTTTTTAAACTGTCTGATATTATGCTCATTGAAATATAAATTAATTCTACTACTTTCTTTAATATATGGAAAATACATATCAAGATTTAATTACTGATATTCAGAGTAAAAACCCAAAAATCAGTGGAAAACTTGAAGGTGGTAAAAAATTTAAAATCAAATCTGATTTCAAGCCAGCAGGTGATCAACCAGAGGCTATTAAAAAATTAGTAAACGGTGCAAATAAAGAGGAATTTAATCAAGTTTTGCTTGGTGTTACTGGGTCTGGAAAAACTTTTACAATGGCAAAGGTGATAGAGGCAACAAATAGACCAGCCTTAATTCTTGCTCCTAACAAAACTCTCGCTGCTCAACTTTATGGAGAGATGAAGACATTTTTTCCTGATAACGCTGTTGAGTATTTTGTGTCTTATTATGATTACTATACACCAGAAGCTTATGTCCCAAGATCTGACACATACATTGAAAAAGAAGCATCAATTAATGAACAAATAGACAGAATGAGACATTCAGCAACAAGATCACTTTTGGAGAGAGATGATGTTTTAATTGTAGCCAGTGTATCATGTATTTATGGTTTAGGCTCTGTTGAGGCTTATAGCAAAATGACTCTAACGCTCCAAAAAAACTATGATTATAATAGAGAACAGATCATAAAGTCTCTAGTTGCGTTACAATACAAAAGAAATGATCAAAATTTTTATAGAGGTACTTTCAGAGCTCGTGGTGAATATCTAGAAATCTTTCCATCTCATTTAGAAGATAGGGCCTGGCGATTAAATTTGTTTGGCGATAAACTGGAAAAAATTGAAGAGTTTGACCCTCTCACAGGTGATCAAGTTAGAGAATTAAGTTTAGTTAAAGTCTATGCCAACAGCCACTACATTACTCCCAAACCAACTATTGAACAAGCAGTAATTAATATAAGGAAAGAGTTGGAAATTACTCTGAAGAGACATAAAGCGGAAAATAAATTACTTGAGGCTCAAAGATTAGAGGAAAGAACAAAATTTGATCTTGAAATGATAGAAGCAACAGGATCTTGTGCTGGAATTGAAAATTATTCTAGATTTTTATCCGGAAGAAAACCAGGCGAACCACCCCCAACTTTATTTGAATACTTTCCAGATAATACTTTAATTTTTGTTGATGAATGTCATGTAACAGTCCCCCAGCTTAATGGTATGTACAAAGGTGATAGATCAAGGAAAAGTACGTTAGCTGAATACGGATTTAGACTTCCCTCTTGTATGGATAATAGACCATTAAAATTTGAAGAATGGGATTTAATGAGAACTCAAACTGTATTTGTCTCAGCTACACCCGGTCCATGGGAGTTAGAGCAAACTAAAGGGAAATTTATTGATCAAGTAATTAGGCCTACTGGATTAATTGATCCTCCAGTTGAAATAAGACCTGCAAAAAATCAAGTGGACGATCTAATGCATGAATGCAAAAAAGTAATTGAAAAAAATCATAGAGTTTTGATTACCACTCTAACAAAAAAGATGGCCGAAGACTTAACTGAATACCTTCATGAAAATGGGGTTAAAGTAAGATACCTCCACTCAGATATAGACACATTAGAGAGAATAGAAATCATGAGAGACTTGAGAATGGGAGTTTTTGATGTTCTTGTTGGAATAAATTTATTAAGAGAGGGTTTAGACATTCCTGAATGTGCTTTGGTGGGAATTTTAGATGCAGATAAAGAGGGTTTTTTGAGATCAGGAACCTCCTTAATTCAAACAATTGGAAGAGCAGCAAGGAATGTTGAGGGTAAGGTAATTTTGTATGCAGATAAAGAAACTAAAAGTATTAAAAAAGCAATTCAAGAAACAGATAGAAGAAGAAAAATTCAATTAGATTATAACAAAAAACATAAAATAGATGCTAAGTCAGTCAAAAAAGAAATCAGTGATATATTGGAGAGTGTTTATGAGAAAGATTACGTTAAAATTAGTGAGGGCTCAAATGTTGGTGGAAATTTAAAGAAACATCTTAAAGCTTTGGATAAAAAGATGAAAGAAGCCGCTTCTAATCTGGAGTTTGAGGAAGCTGCAAAAATAAGAGATGAAATAAGAAAATTAGAGAGCACAGAATTAGAAATTACATTGAATCCTAAAATAAGACAGTACGATGTAAAAAATAAACTTTACCCAAAAGGTAGATCAACTATGGGTATGCCAGGGACAAAGGTAACAAAAAAAAGAGATAAAAAATGGAAGCACGGAAAATAATTATTACTGGAGGTGCGACTAGAATAGGTGCTGCAATAGCGAAAAAATTATCAGGTCCAAAAATCGAAATTGTAATTCACTATAACAAATCTAAATCTAAAGCAGAAATGCTTAAAAAAGAATTAAACAAAAATGGTACTATTGTTTATTTAGTTAAAGCAGATTTAGGTAAGGAAAAAGATGTAAATAAAATTATTAAATTTTCAAAAATCAAATTAAAATATTTTGATTGTTTAATTAATAATGCTTCCTTATTTGAAAACGATAAATTGGAAAATTTTACAGTTAAAAGTTGGGATCTTCATTTAAATGCAAATCTTAAAGCGCCTGCATTGCTATCAAAAGGTTTTGCAAAAAATACAAAAGGTAAAAATAATAATATAATTAACATTATTGACCAAAGAGTCTTCAAATTAACACCTTACTTTTTTTCATATACATTAAGTAAAACAGGCCTTTATACTTTAACCAAAACAAGTGCAATGAGCTTAGCACCAAAAATACGTGTGAATGGTATAGCTCCAGGTCCAACAATTAAAAATAAAAGACAAACTGAAAAACACTTTAAAAAACAGTATTTTGCTACACCATTAAAACAGCAAGTCGATGTTAATGAAATCTGTAGTGCTGTTGACTTTTTTATAAAAAACAGCTCTATTACAGGTCAGGTTTTAGCAATTGATAGTGGACAAAGTTTGAGCTGGCAAACACCAGATATTATGGGTGGTAAAGAATGAAAAAGAATAATCTAAAAATAGTTAAGATTGACAAATCAAAAACCTTATTCAATTACGAGAAAAAAATTTTAATTAATGAACTTATTTTAGATCTTAAACTTGGTTATTATCATTTTGAAAAAGAGAAATCCCAAAAAATCAAATTCAGTCTTGAAATTGACTATGAGGATAAAAAGCCTACTAGTGATAAAGACATTAAATCTATAGTAAACTACGGAACAGTTGTTAAATTAATAACAAAACTAGTTAAAAAGAAACACTACAATTTTTTAGAGTCTCTAGCAGAATCAGTTTTTGATGAATTATTTAAAGACAAAAGGATTGGTAAAATAATGTTAAAAATTGAAAAATTAGAGATTTTAAAAGACTGCTCATCAGTTGGTATTCAAATTACCAAAAAAAGAAGTCATGATAAGTTCTGATATTGGAAAAGAAGTAATTAAAAAAGAACTCACTCTTATTCCTAAATTACCTGGGGTTTATAGAATGCTAAATGATAAAGGAGATATTCTTTATGTTGGTAAAGCAAAAAATTTACCCAATAGACTTAAAAACTATGTAGCTGAAAAAAATCATATTATTAGGACAGAAAGAATGCTCTCACAAACTAGGAAACTAGAAATAACGACTACTTCTAATGAGAGTGAGGCACTACTTCTTGAAGCAAATTTAATTAAAAAACATAAACCTAAATTCAATATTTTATTAAGGGATGATAAATCTTTTCCATTTATTTTTATTAGTAATAAAGAAAAATGGCCACAAATAAAAAAACATCGTGGAAAAAAAACAAATAAGGGTTTTTATTTTGGACCCTTTGCATCTGCAGGTTCAGCAAATTGGACAATAAAAATGATACAAAAGATTTTTCACCTACGGATTTGTGACGATACAGTTTTTAAAAATAGGGAACGCCCATGTATTTTATATCAAATTAAAAGATGTTCGGGGCCTTGTGTTGGTTATATAGAAAAAGATGAGTACAAAAAAACAGTAGATGATGCAATAGAATTTGTATCTGGTAAATCTAGAAAAATACAAAAAAGTCTTTCTGATCAAATGGAAAAGGCTAGTGAGGATTTAGATTTCGAAAAAGCAACAATTCTAAGAGATAGGATAAAATCTTTAAATATTATTCAATCTTCACAGAGAATAAATGAAGCAAACTTGATCGAGGCAGATGTAATTGCTGGATATAAAGAGTCAGGCAAAACTTGTGTCCAGGTTTTTTTCTATAGATCGAAACAAAACTGGGGTAATCAAGCTTTTTTTCCAAAACATGACCCTGATGAAAAATTAAGTAATATAATAAATTCTTTTGTCTCTCAATTTTATGAAAATAAAAGTGTTCCATCATCAATAATTTTATCTGATGAAATTAAAGAAAAGATATTAATTGAAAAGACACTTTCACAAAAAGAAGGTAAGCAAATTAATATCTCTGTGGCTAAAAAAGGCTCAAAGTTAAAAGTAATTAATCAAGCTATTAAAAATGCTAAAGATGGTTTGAATAGAAAACTTTATGAAAGCCAGAATAACCGAGAATTATTTGAAGCAGTAACTGCTAAGTTCAATTTAGAAACAAATATAAATCTAATTGAGGTTTATGATAATAGTCATATTCAGGGAACCAATAGTGTTGGCGCTTTAATAACTTATGGAGATGAAGGATTTATAAAAAAACGATACAGAAAATTTAATATTAAAGACGTGAAAAATGAGCAAGATGACTATGGAATGATGCGCGAAGTATTAAGTAGAAGATTTAAAAAAGCTGTACAAGAGAAAGAGAACTATTTATCTTTTCCAGATTTAGTGATGGTTGATGGTGGAAAAGGACAATATTCTGTAGCAAGAGAGACATTAAATGAATTGGGACTTCATGAAATACCTATTATTGCGATAGCAAAAGGGAAATTTAGAAATAGCGGCAATGAAACTTTTTTTCATAATGGAAAAGAATTCAAATTTACAAAGAACGATCCTACTCTATTTTTTCTTCAAAGAATTCGAGATGAATCTCACCGATTTGCAATCAGTGCTCACAGAGCTAAAAGAAAAAAAGGCATAAGCAAATCATTATTAGATCAAATTGCGGGTATTGGTTCTATTAGAAAAAGAGCTTTACTAAATCATTTTGGCTCAGCACGGGCTGTTGAGTCAGCTAGCCTTGATGAGATAAAATCAGTTGAGGGTGTTGAGGCAAAAGTCGCAAAAAAGATATATAACTTTTTTCATGAATAAAAAAAAATATGCTTAAAAAAATACCAAATATTTTAACTGTTGGAAGGATTTTAATTGTTCCTTTTTTTGTATTAGCATTTTACTTACCTGGATTTTATGGTGATTTAACAGCTTTAATTTTGTTTATTGTTGCATCTTTCACAGATTTTTTAGATGGAATGTTAGCCAGATTTCTTGGGGAAGAGTCAAAACTTGGGGAATTGTTAGATCCGATAGCAGATAAGATTATTGTTGCAACTGCTCTTATACTTTTGGTAATGGATGGAACTATTAGAAACTATGAAGTAATAGCTGCGATCATTATCTTGACTCGAGAAATACTGATATCAGGATTAAGAGAATTCTTAGCTAAAGGAAAAATTAAACTACCAGTTTCAAATCTAGCAAAATTGAAAACTGTATTACAAATGGTTTCAATAGCTCTTTTGTTATCAGGTGATACTGGAAATAAAATTATAAATTTTCAAGACTATAATGCCCAAACCATAGGAATAATTCTTTTATGGCTTTCAGCTGCTTTAACTCTTTTTACGGGATATGAATATATGCGAAAAGGAATTGACCATGCGATCTCAGAAGATAACAAAGATTAAGCTGCTTTTTTCTTTCTAACTAGTTTCTGATAACTTTCATTAAGACCAATAATTAAATCACAAACTTTAAATTCATTTTCAGCGATACAAGATACTGGGGTTACTTCAGCTGCAGTTCCGGTTAAAAAACATCCAACAAAATTCTTCAACTCTGAAGGGTTTATTTTTCTCTCATGAACTTTAATATTTTTTGATTTTGCAATTTCAATTACTGTTCTTCTGGTAATTCCATCCAGAAAAGAATCTGGTAACGGTGTATGAATTTCACCATTCGAGTCTTTAAAAAAAATATTTGCACCAGTAGCTTCAGCGATATTACCTTCATGATCTAGCATTAAAGAATCTGTATAGCCATTTTTTTCTGCCTCATGTTTTGAAAGAGTACATATCATATAAAGGCCTGAGGCTTTCGTGTCCCATGGTATTGTATTAGGAGCTGGTCTTCTCCAATTAGAAATATTTAATCTGATCCCTTCAACTTTTAATTTTGGGTCAAAATAGGATCCCCATTCCCATGTTGCTATTGCAACATGAATTTTTGTTTGTTGAGCTGAAATTGCCATCATCTCACTTCCCCTCCATGCAACTGGTCTTACATATCCATTTTCAACTTTTTGGTTTTTGATTATAGTGTTTGAAGCAACATTAATTTCCTCCTCTGTATAAGGAATCTCGAAACCCATTCGTCGTGCTGAATGAAAAAATCTTGATGTATGTTCCTCTAGTTTAAAGATTGAACCATCATAAACTCTTTCTCCTTCAAAAACACAGCTAGCGTAATGTAATCCATGGCTTAAAACATGCACTTTAACATTTGACCAATCTACTAACTCGCCATTGTACCATATTTTACCAGATCTTTTGTCATAAGGTATCATGTATGAATTATAAAATTATTACTGAAAAATATCTATGTATATATAATATGTCAATATAACTTACCTGTGATGAAAGAGCTCTTATATTTAAAAGATGAACAATTAAAACATTTAATTGAAAAATTATTTATAAGTTACAGAGAAACTTTTTCAGACTCAAAAAAAATTCTCAATAAATATCATATTGGTTTAGCTCATCAAAAAACTATACATCTAATATCTATGTATGGAGGAATATCTATTTCAGAGCTTATGAAGAAACTTAAAGTATCTAAACAAAGTTTAAATAGAGTTTTAAAAGATTTGATTAAACTTGATATAGTTTTTTTTAAAAAAGATGAGGTTGATACAAGAATTAAACACATTTATCTTAATGAGAAAGGAAAAAAAATTTTTAAGGAAATTTTTGAAATACAAAAAAAAAGAATTTATAACGCATTACTTAATTCAAGCTCTCAAGAAGTTCTTAATTTTGATGAGGTTTTAAATAGAATAATAAATGGATAGTTTTCAAGCTCATATTTTAGTAGTTGATGATGATGAGGGGATAAGATCTTTAGTTAAAAAATATTTAAATGAAAAAAAATATTTAGTTACTACTGCCGATAATGCAGAAAATGCATCTGAAAAAATAAAGATTATCAAATTTGATTTAATAATCTTGGATATCATGATGCCAGGAAAAAGTGGGCTTGATTTTTTAAAAGAACATAAAGAAAATATTGATACTCCAGTTATATTATTAACTGCTAAAGGTGAACCTAATGAAAGAATTGAGGGACTTGAGATGGGAGCAGATGATTATTTACCAAAACCCTTCGAGCCCAAAGAACTGGACCTAAGAATTAAAAATATAATTAATAAAACAAAAAAAAATAATTTAAAAAAAATAATAAAATTTGAAAATATCAAAATAGATTTGAGTAAACAAATAGTTTTTCATGGTAATTCAGAGTTTAAAATAAATAACACTGAAAAAACAATATTAGAGAAAATGATCAACAGCCCAGGAAAAATTTTTGAAAGAGAGGAAATTGGAAAGTTAATTGATTTAGATAAAGAAAGATCAATTGATGTTATAATAACAAGATTGAGAAAAAAAATTGAAATAGATCCAAAAAATCCAAAATTTCTTCAAACTATAAGAGGAGCTGGCTATGTTTTATGGATTGAATAGATTTATAAAAAATTTATTGCCAAAAAGATTATTTTATAGAGCTTTGTTAATAGTTGCTATTCCAGTAATATTAATTCAATTAATAATTACAATAGTTTTTTTCGATAGTCTTTGGATAAAGACTAATAAAGGAATGACAAGAGCATTGGTCAGTGAAATTCAAACTTTTATTGAAGTTTATAACAATGATAATTATGACAAGAATGAAATAAAAAATATTTTTTCATTATACCAAGATTTAAATATTGAATTTGTTGAAAATGATAATTTTGATTTTTCTTACAATGAAAGATGGTTTAGTCCAATTGATAGAACTTTGAGAAGAGAATTAAAATCTAGGTTTGCATTAGAAATATTCTGGTTTGATACAACAAGTTATAAAGAACTGGTTGATCTAAGAATAAAATATCAAAATGGTTTTTTTAAGTTTATTATCCCAAAGGATAGACTTACAAGCACCTCTGCAAGATTATTTGGATTATGGATAACAGTTCCTGCATTCGTAGTCGTTATTATTTCGTTGATATTTTTAAAAAATCAAACAAGACCAATTACTGCTTTAGCTAAAGCAGCTGAAAAATTTGGAAAAGGTGAGAATGTCGATGAATTCAAGCCTTCCGGAGCAGCTGAAATACGTCAAGCAGGTTATGAATTCGATAGAATGAGAAAAAGAATAATAAGACATTTAAATCAAAGATCTGAAATGCTCTCTGGGATTAGTCACGATTTGAGAACACCTTTGACACGAATGAAATTACAAACTGAGTTTATAAAAGACAAATCTTTAGCGGAGAAATTAACTGAGGATATAAATGAAATGGAAAAAATGCTCAATGAATATTTACAGTTTACAAGTTCCTCATTTATAGAAAAAGACGAACTTTTTAACCTCGGTGATTTAATGGATGAGATTATAAGTAAATATGAAAACGAAAACATTACAAAAGAAATATCACCCAGAGTTTATTTTAATGGTCGAAAAAATCTTATTAAAAGATGTCTTAATAATCTTTTAGAAAATTCCATTAAATATGGGAATAAAATAAACATTGAGCTTCAAAAAAAAAAAGCGCACTTAATAATAAAAGTTGAGGATGATGGTCCAGGAATAGCAGAAAGTGAATACGATAATGTATTTAAACCTTTCTACAAAATAGACAAAGGAAGAGCAGACTCAAAGTCCAGTGTGGGGCTAGGTCTGTCAATAGCATCTGATATTGTGCGCTCTCATGGTGGTAATATAAAGTTGAATAAATCTTATTTGAATGGACTTGAGGTTAAGATTTTTTTACCCGTTTAATCTTTTTTTTTAAAAGCTTTTTTTTTTCAATTTCTTTCTCTAAATTTTCGACCCTTTTAGTCAGGATATCGAATTCATCCTTACTCGTTAATTTCATTTTGAATACGATTTCATCTCTTTTTGATTTTAAAATGTTTACTATCTCATTTTTTAAGTCTCTAGATGAAACTAATCCTTGTTCTAAAAGTTTAGTAAATTTATCAAAAACAAATTTTGAATTTTTCATATATTTATTAAATAAGTTATTATATCTTTAATCTATTATTATAATTAAAAATGTTCATTAATAATTTTGACCCAGTCGCATTTAGTTTATTTTCATTAGAATTTAGATGGTATTCTTTATCATACATATTTGGGATCCTCGCTGGATGGATTTTAGCAAAAAGAATTTTTATAAAAAATGATAGTTTAAAAGAGAAATTTGACGACTACATTACTTATATAATTATAGGTATTATAATTGGTGGAAGATTAGGTTACGTAATTTTCTATAATTTAGATTACTACTCAGAGAACATTTTCGAAATTTTTAAAATTTGGAATGGAGGAATGTCATTTCATGGAGGGCTAATAGGTGTAATTGTGATGAGCATATGGTTTGCAAAAAAACATAATCATAATTCTTATATCTATCTTGATGTTGTCTCATTAGTTGCTCCAATAGGAATTTTTTTTGGACGAATCGCAAATTTTATAAATTCAGAGCTTTATGGTAAGAAAACAACTTTACCATGGGGAGTTAAATTTGAAAAAATTGATGAAATATATCGTCATCCATCTCAAGTTTATGAGGCTTTTTTTGAGGGACTTATATTATTTTTTATATTGATATATTTTCAAAAAACTTCCTCAGCTAAGAATCCTGGTTTCATATCTGGAATATTTTTAATATTTTACTCTGTTTTCAGATTTTTTATTGAATTTTTAAGAATTCCAGATGAACAATTAGGTTACGTTTTATTTAACTTAAGTATGGGTCAAATTTTATGTTTAGTTTTTTTTATATTTGGTTTTTATTTGACTTTAAAAAAATATGACCGTCAAAAATAATTTTGAAATCTCTTTAGATAAATTTATCGATTTTGCACTTTATGATAAAAAAAAAGGATACTATATGCAAAAAAACCCTTTCGGATTAAAGGGTGATTTTATAACTGCACCAAATATTTCTAGAATGTTTTCTGAAATGATAGCTGTTTGGATTTTAGGTTTTTGGGAAAATTTAGGGACTCCAAAAAAAATTAATTTGGTGGAACTTGGTGCGGGAAACGGTGAAATGATGAAAATATTTTTAGAAACTTTCAAAAAATTTCCAACCTTTTTAAGTTCATGTAATATTTTAATTCATGAAAAAAGTTTAAAATTAAAAAAAATTCAAAAAAGCAAATTAAACAAAGAAAAAATAATTTGGATTTCTGATCTGAAAGAAATTAAAAAATTTCCAACTATTTTTATTGCAAACGAGTTTTTTGATGCAATGACAATAAAACAATTTATCAAAAAAAAAAATTTTTGGTTTGAAAGATATGTAAACTTTAAAAATCAAAAAAAGGCTTTTTTTTATGAAAGAAAGTTTGATATGAAAAAATTTGAAAAAGAAATTGATTATAATATTTCAAAAGAACAAAAATTTATTGAATACTCACTAGTAGGGACAAATTATTTAAAAAAAATAGCTGAAATAATTAAAAAAAATAATGGCGGGCTTCTAATTATAGATTACGGGTATATAGAAAAGAGGATGAAAAATACTCTTAAATCGATTTCAAATCATAAACATAATAGTGTTTTAAAAAAAATTGGGACTTCAGATATTACTCATAATATCAATTTTTTCTTATTTAAGAAAATTATAAAGAAATTAGGTGGTTTAAAAAATTTAATAACAACTCAAGGAAGCTTTTTAGTAAAATTAGGAATAAAACATAGAGCTGAAATA
>CABYYA010000008.1 GCA_902523125.1 uncultured Pelagibacteraceae bacterium
TTTATCAAGCTGTAGGAGGATGTTTTTTTCATATTCTTGTTGTCATATTTTTTGCAAAACCATATATAACCTTCACAAAAACATTTCTTCTTTCAATGGGTCATCAAATATTTCTTGTGTCTTTTGGTGCTTTTACAATTTTAATGTTTTTAATTAAAAAAAATTCTGCAAGTAAGACTGTTTCAATTTTTTTTCTTATTCCCGCAACATCTGCTTTAATGGCTTGGTTCTTTTTAAAAGAAAGCTTAACAGCAATTGATCTTTTAGGTTTTTTGATAACCTCAATAGGGGTTTATATAGCTACTAGAGATTAATATAGCTATTTATTTTCGTAACCAAACTCTAATGCTGCATCAGTAATAGAATGGTATAACGACTCTCCAAAACTTCTTAACGTGAATAACCTTACTTTAAACGGTTTATCATTAAGAAAATCTACTGTAAATGCGATATTGTTATAAAGAGAATTTAATGAATTATTTTTCTTTACGACATCAAAATTAAATGGTGATCCTTTTTTTAAAACTTCTATTGCATAATTACCCTCTATATCAATTACAGCTCTTGAGTGGGATAAATCAGTGATTGCAAAATCTGTTTCTTTACATATTAAAGAAATATCTTTGATTAAATCTTTTTTAGAAGAGACCAATAACCAAATTTTTGGACCATTCCATAAAATTCTTGTGTTATCATTAAAACTCACATTTAAAGGAGAGTCTTTAAGTTTTAAACTATCAATATCTATATTTTCAATTGAAATATTAGAATTTTTGAACTGTACAATTTGCACAATTAACAAATTTTTTTTCTCTGAGATTTTTAAAAGGTCGTCCCCTTTTTTGTCCTCAAAGTCTCCAAATTGTCCTTGATGGTGAACATTGGCTAGTGCAGAAATTAAACTCATGATCTAACTCGCTCACCTTTTGGGTCAACATAATGTGAAGACACTATCTCGACTGGGATTACTTTATTTTTTAGAGGAGACATAACGAAAAGCTTTTTTCCTATCATATTCTTACCATCCTTTAGAATTGCTAAAGAAAATGGATTATCATGTTCAACACTCCAGCATGAAGCTGAAATATAACCTAATTTTGGGTTTGGAAGTGGTGCGTTTGAATCTTTAACTAAATGAGATCCCTCTGGGATGCTTGTTTTTTTATCTAATGGGACAACTCCAACAATTTTTTGTCTATCTTCAGCTGCAAAAGCTTTTCTTGATAAAGATCTTTTTCCAATAAAATCTTTTTTTTTGCTCAATAGTCCCTCAAGTGAATTGTCATAAGGAATAGTTCTACCATCAAGCTCTGAACCTGCAACATGCCCCATCTCAATTCTTAAGGTTGATAGTGCCTCTGTTCCATATGGTTGAATTCCAAACTCTTCTCCAGCCTCTATTATTTTTTCCCACATAAAATATCCATTGTCTGACTCAACATTTACTTCGTATGCAAGTTCACCAGAAAATGAAATTCTAAAAATTTTGGCTTTTACTCCAAATAAATCAGCTTCCATGTAACCCATAAAAGGAAGACCCTCATTCGAAACATCAGACTTTAGAAAAAGTTTTTTTAATACTTCTCTTGATTTTGGTCCAGCAATCGCTGCTCCCGCCCACTGTTCTGTCGTTGAAACTACATTTACATTTAATTCTGGCCAAACAAGTTGTAGATAATATTCTAGATGCGATAAAACATTAGCAGCTTGAGCAGTTGTTGTGGTCATATGGTAATGATTTTCTGATATTCTTGTTGTTGTTCCATCATCCATAACAATTCCATCTTCTCTCAACATCACACCATATCTTGCTTTGCCAACCGGTAATTTTAACCATGCATTTGTGTAAACTCTATTTAGAAGCTCTGCTGCATCTGGTCCTTTAATATCAATTTTACCTAAAGTGGTTACATCACAAACACCAACATTAGTTCTAACATTTCTAGCCTCTCTTTTTGACGCCTCAAATAAATTCTCCTTACCGCGTTTGTAATACCTTGGTCTTAACCATACACCTGCATCAACAAAGACTGCATTATTTTTTTCATGCCATGAATGCATTGGAGATTTTCTTGTTGGTTTTGAATGTTTTCCTACTTCCCTTCCAACAATTGCTCCAATAGAAACTGGTGAGTAAGGTGGTCTAAAGGTTGTGTGCCCAACTGCTGGTACAACTTTATTTTCAATTTTCGACACTAGTTGTAAACCATTAAGATTGCTTGTCTTACCTTGGTCAGTAGCCATACCAAGTGTAGTATATCTTTTTACATGTTCAATAGATCTATACCCTTCTTTAAGAGCTATCTCTATGTCAGAAACTGCAACATCATTTTGGAAATCTAAAAATCTTTTGTAGTTTTTTCCCTTTGGTAAGGGTACACACCAAAATTTATCATGTACTGTAGATTTCTTTTCAACAACATTAGGAAAAGAAACCTTATTCTCATTATTTGTTATTTTTTTTGATAATAGGTTTCCTTTTTCAAATGAGTCTTTTAATGTCTCCTCTAAAGTGTAAATTCCGTTTGCAGACCCTAAGGTTTTTTCATTTTGTTTAGATATACCGGGAACAAATGCATCAATATCTTCATTGAACTTTGTTTTATTTCCAGATTGTGATGCCAAATGAATTGTAGGTGTCCAAAACCCAGAAACACAAATACAATCACACTCAATATTTTCAATTGATCCGAGTTCTTCTTTATTATCTGAAATTTTAGCCACGTCAGCTGATTTTACTTTTTTATATCCTTGAGCAGCTACAACTACATATGAATTTTTAATATTGATATTCATATCTTTTGCTTCTTCGATAATCTCTGATTGAGGCTTTTTTCTTGTATCTAAAATTATTGGATCAATACCATTCTTTTTAAATTCAATTGCTGTTTCATAACCACTATCATTATTTGTAAAAACAAGCGGTTTTTTTCCAACTAATACTCCATACACTTTCAAGTATTCCTTAGCAGCTGAAGACAACAGTACTCCTGGAGTATCATTGTTACCAAATACAATGGGTCGCTCTATTGATCCAGATGAGATTAATACTTCCTTTGCTCTAATATACCAAAGTCTCTGCTTTGGATGAAATTTTTTTGTTTTTGGTAAATGGTCACTAATTCTCTCAGACATTACTAACATGTTATGATCGTAATAACCAAAAACTTGAGATCTGTTTTTTACAGTAACATTAGGCATTTCTTTAAGCTCTGAAATGATACTATTTGCCCACTCTTTACCTGATTGATTACCTATATTTACTTCACTAGTTAATAAAGTTCCTCCAAATCGTGATTTGTCTTCAGCCAAAATAATTTTTGCACCATTTTTTGCGGCTGAGTAGGCACTTGCTAATCCCGAAGGACCTGAGCCTGTTATTAACAAATCACAATATTCATATTTATGTTCATATCTTTCTTTGTCATGTTTTATAGATGCTGTACCCAAACCAGCAGCTCTTCTGATAAATGGCTCATAAATTTTATACCAAAAACTTTTTGGCCACATAAAAGTCTTGTAATAAAAACCAGCTGGGAGAAATATTTTTAAAAAATTATTTATAGCTCCCACATCAAAATTCACACTTGGCCAACAATTTACACTTTTTGCTTCTAAACCCTCAAAAAGTTCCTGTTCAGTAGC
This sequence comes from uncultured Pelagibacteraceae bacterium, assembly GCA_902523125.1. Taxonomy (GTDB): domain Bacteria; phylum Pseudomonadota; class Alphaproteobacteria; order Pelagibacterales; family Pelagibacteraceae; genus Pelagibacter. The sequence goes on from CABYYA010000008.1 coordinate 3,646, forward strand.
TTTTATATTTGGTTCAGTTTCACCATTTCTATATAATTGAACTATCGCATACGGCTCATCAACTCCGGCACCAAAGAAACCTCTGGGTCTATGATATTTAAAGCTTCTTCCAATAAGATGAACTCCATTAGCAATTAATGCAGAAGCAAGGGTATCGCCCTCATAACCAAAATAATTTTTACCGTTGAATTTAAAAGAAATTTTTTTATCTCTATTTATTAATCCACCACTTTCTAATCTAAAACTTTGTGTCATTATGAAATTTCTTCGTTTGCTTTTAGAATTTTAAAAATTTCATGAGTAGCTGTGTCTCTCTGAACTTTTATCCATTGTCTGCAACCTGATAAATGTTGCCATAGCTCCCAATGCTTCCCCCTTAAACTTTTCCTATTATAAACAAAATTATCCCAATCTTGATCGGATATTTCTTTTCCTAATTCTGGCCGTTTGACAGTTGCATCGCCGCCATATGAAAATTCATTCTGTGATCTCATTCCACAATGTGGACATTTTATTTGGAGCATTTACGAAATCCAGGTTTTGGTACCAAGTCCCTTTTCGTCAAGTAGGTGACCAGTATTAAATCTATTTAAACTATAGCCAGCATTTAATTCATGAACTCTATCTTGCGCAATTGTATGTGCAAATGTCCAACCAGATGCAGGTGTTGCTTTAAATCCACCATAGCACCAACCACAATTTAAATATAAACCTTCAATATGGGTTTTGTCTATTATTGGTGAGCCGTCCATAGACATATCCATTATCCCACCCCAAGTTCTAAGCATTTTTAATTTACTAAGGAAAGGCATCATTGCAATCCCTTCAGTTAGAACATGTTGAAGAGTTGGAAGATTACCTCTTTGAGCATAACTATTGTAGCCATCAAGATCACCACCCATAACCATTTCACCTTTGTCAGACTGGCTTATATAAAAATGTCCAGCACCAAAAGTAACTACTTTATCTAAAACTGGTTTTACTGGCTCAGATACGCATGCTTGTAGTAGATGAGTCTCAATTGGCAATGTCATATTTAATTTTTCAGCTAAAATATTTGTACTCCCCGCAACACATAATCCAATTTTTTTTGCTTTAATGTTTCCACGAGAAGTTCTCACTCCATTAATTTTTCCTGCAGACACATCAAATCCAATTACTTCACAATTTTGAATTATGTCTACACCCATATCGTCTGCCTGACGTGCATAACCCCAAGCTACAGCATCGTGTCTAGCTGTTCCTGCACTAGGCTGCATTAATCCACCAAAGATTGGAAATCGTACATTCTCAGAAAAATCAGCCATAGGAATAATTTCTCTCACTTCTTCCCTGTTTAAGAGAACTGCATCGATACCGTTTAATCTCATTGAATTTCCTCTTCGAGCATAAGTATTCATTTGTGCATCTGAGTGAGCAAGATTTATTATTCCTCTTGGAGAAAACATCACATTGTAATTCAAATCTTGACTCATTCTTCTCCAAAGATCCATTCCAAATTCACTGAATAAAGCATTGTCATCATGCATATAATTTGATCTAATTATTGTAGTGTTTCGACCAACATTACCTCCACCAATCCAACCTTTTTCGATTATAGCAACATTGGTAATATTATGTTCTTTAGCTAGATAATATGCTGTTGCTAAACCATGTCCGCCGCCACCGATAATAATAACATCATACTCTTTCTTTGGAGTTGGATCTTTCCAAGCTAAGTCCCAATTTTCGTGATTTGAAAGGGCATTTTTAACAAGATTAAAAACTGAATATTTTTGCATGATTAAATTTTATAATAATGAGTATAAATAGTTCATATTTTTTTTATATATAATTTTTAGATATTTCCAAAGGCTTTAAAAAGAGATACTAATCGACCAGTTTTTTATTATTTATTATAAAATTCAATGAGCGACATAAAATCAGATATCCAAATTGCTCGTGAAGCAAAAATGCTTCCAATAAAAGAGATCTTAGCGAAAGTAAATGTTCCAGACGAAAGTTCAGCTTTTAGCCCGATGGGCAGACATATTGCCAAAATTAACTTGGAATACTTAGATACATTAAAAGATAAGACAGACGGTAAATTGATTTTAATTACGGCAATAACTCCAACTCCTGCTGGAGAAGGTAAAACAACCACTTCCGTCGGATTAAACGATGGACTAAATAAAATTGGAAAAAAATCTATTGTATGCCTAAGAGAACCAAGTCTAGGTCCATCCTTTGGTATGAAAGGTGGTGCTGCAGGAGGAGGATATGCTCAAGTAGTCCCAATGGAACAAATTAATCTTCACTTTACTGGAGATTTTCACGCAATAACATCAGCACATAATCTTTTATCTGCTTTAATTGATAATCATGTCTACTGGGGAAATAAATTAAACATAGATGTCAGGAGAATTGTTTGGAAAAGAGTTATGGATATGAACGACAGAGCTTTAAGATCAATTAATATTAATCTTGGCGGTGTTGCTAATGGTTTTCCAAGAGAAGATGGTTTTGATATCACAGTTGCTTCTGAGATAATGGCTATCTTTTGTCTTGCTAATAATCTTGAAGATTTAGAAAAAAGGATCGGAAATATTACAGTAGCATACACTCGAGAGAAAAAACCAATTTACGCTAAAGATTTAAATGCACATGGACCAATGACTGTTTTACTTAAAGAGGCAATCAGACCTAATATTACACAAACCCTGGAAAATAATCCTGCGATAATTCATGGTGGACCATTTGCAAATATTGCTCATGGATGTAATTCTGTAATTGCAACTAAAGCTGGATTAAAGCTTGCTGATTATGTTGTAACTGAAGCAGGTTTTGGTGCAGATTTAGGAGCTGAAAAATTTTTAGATATTAAATGTAGGAAATCAAATTTAAAACCAAGTTGCGTTGTTATAGTAGCAACTGTTAGAGCCTTAAAGATGCATGGTGGTGTTGCAAAAGATGATTTAAAGAATGAGAATTTAGATGCACTAAAAAAAGGATTAATAAATCTTGAAAGACATATTGAAAATGTGAAAAAGTTTGGTTTACCTGTAGCAGTAGCTATAAATCATTTTATAAAAGACACTGATAAAGAAGTAAATGCATTAGTAGAATTTTGTAAAAAGCTAGGGGTTAAGGCTAGTATTTGTAAACATTGGGCTGATGGTGGTGAAGGAACAAAGGATTTAGCTAAACATGTAACAGATTTATGTGAAAAGAATGAAGCTAAATTTAAATTTTTATATGAAAGTAAAACTCCACTTTTCAAAAAAATAGAAACTATAGCAAAAGAGATTTATAGAGCTAATGAAGTTATTGCAGATACTAAAATCAGAGATCAACTAAAAAACTTTGAAGAAGCTGGTTATAGTGAATTACCTATATGTGTTGCAAAAACTCAATATAGTTTCTCAACAGATCCAAGTCTGAAAGGTGCTCCGACTGGTCATTCTCTATCAATTAGAGAAATTAGGTTATCATCAGGTGCGGAGTTTGTTGTTGTTGTTTGTGGAGCAATCATGACAATGCCCGGACTTCCTAGATTACCAGCAGCTGACTCTATTAAGCTAAATAAAGACGGTGATATAGAAGGTCTATTTTAAACTTTTATCTTAAGTTTTTTATTTTCTTTAATTGTCTTGAGTAAATTGATCATTAGTGGAATCTTCTTCTTATCAATTTTTTTTAAAATAAATGGTGTGATCTCTCTTGCGAGTTCTTCACCTTCAACAGTTTCTTTAGGCATAAATCTTTTTTTTGCAGTTTTAAATGTAAATCCTTTACCTAAAAAACTACCCATTTTACTATTTCTTCCACCAGCAGCACTAACATAAAGGTCACCTACTCCAGCAAGCCCAAGAATTGTTTCATCCTTACCTTTAAAATATCTATTTAAATATCTCATTTCAAGAACTGCTTTTTGAAATAGATTAGATGAAGAGTTAAGGCTTTGACCAGCTCCAATGATCATTGAATATATATTTTTTATTGCTGAACAGACCTCTACTCCTACTACATCCCGGGAATATTCTGTTAAATAATATTTTGTAGAAATTTTTCTTCCTATAGATTTTGCAATATTAATATTTTTGTTTGCTATAATTACACTAGTTTGATTTTTTCTGGCTAATTCCTTTGCCAAACAAGGTCCTTTTAGTACTGAAATATTTTTTAGATTGTAGTTTTTCTGAAGCTGTTCTGAAATTGTTAATAATTTATTCTTTTTTTTTTCAAATTTTAATCCTTTAGTTAGGAGCAAAATTGGTGATTTAACTCTTAAATCTTTTAATTCTTTGCCAATAAAGTCAATACCTGGAAGACTTAAGGCTATTACTATTAGATCAAAATTTTCTTTTAATAAATTTTTAGAAAATTTTCTAAATTTTAATTGTTTTGGTAATTTTATCTTAAGAGCAGAATGAAACTTTTTTTTAGAAGATAAATCTTTAATAAATCTTTTGCTATAAGGCTCAGTAATTGTAACATTATTTTTATTTTCTAAACTTGGGATTGTAAATGCAGAGCCCATTGCACCTCCACCAATAACTAAGATATTTTTCATAACCAACAATTATTTTATTGTAATTGTCATCATTTTGTTAGTAAAATACAGAATTAATTATTTAATTTAGTAGATTAATGACAAAAGTAGCAATTATTGGTGCAGGACCTTGTGGACTATCAATGTTAAGGTCTTTTGAACTAGCGGAAAAAAATGGTGAAAAAATCCCTGAAATTGTTTGTTTTGAAAAGCAGGACGATTGGGGTGGCTTATGGAATTATAGTTGGCGAACAGGATCTGATCAATACGGGGACCCTGTACCTAACAGTATGTATAGATATCTTTGGTCAAATGGACCAAAAGAATGTTTAGAGTTTGCTGATTATTCTTTTGATGAACATTTTGGAAAGCCAATACCATCCTTTCCACCTAGAGAAATTTTATATAACTATATTGTTGGAAGAGTAAGTAAAGGAAATTTAAAAAAAAAGATTAAATTTAGCACGAGAGTTATAAATACTATTTTTAAAAACGACAAATTTGAACTCAGTTATCAAGATAAAGTTAACAATAAAGTATTAAAAGATAATTTTGATTTTGTTGTTGTTTCAACTGGTCATTTTTCTGTTCCATTTATTCCAGAATACAAAGGAATGGATACATTTCCTGGGAGAATAATGCATTCTCATGATTTTAGAGATGCAGAAGAGTTTAGAAATAAAAATATAATAGTGCTAGGTAGTAGTTATTCGGCAGAAGACATCGCACTTCAGTGTAATAAATACGGAGCTAAAAGTGTTACCATTGGTTATAGACATAACCCAATGGGATTCAAATGGCCTGATGGAATGAAAGAAGTTCATTATCTTGACAAATTAGTAGGAAAAAAAGCAATCTTTAAAGATGGCACTGAACAAGAGGCTGATGTTATAATTCTTTGCACTGGTTATCTTCATCATTTTCCATTTTTAGAGGAAAATTTACAATTAAAAACTAGAAACAGACTCTATCCACCAAAATTATATAAAGGGGTGGTTTGGCAAGATAATCACAAACTTTTATATCTTGGCATGCAAGATCAATTCCATACATTTAACATGTTTGATTGCCAAGCTTGGTACGCAAGAGATGTTATTATGAATAAAATCAAAATACCTAGTAATGATGAAGTTGAAAAAGATATTAGTAAATGGGTTGCAATGGAAGAAAAGCTAGAGAACCCTGATCAAATGATTGATTTTCAAACTGAGTATACAAAAGAGCTTCATGAAATGTCTGATTATCCAAAAATTGATTTTGAGTTAATAAGAAATCACTTTAAAGAATGGGAACATCATAAAGTAGAGGATATTTCAACATATAGAAATAAATCTTTTTCATCTCCTGTAACTGGCTCAGTTGCTCCTATTCATCATACGCCATGGGCAACTGCTATGGACGACTCCTCAAAAACTTTTTTAGACAAATAATCTAAGATTAATCAATACCTAAATGTTTTTTTCTTTTTTGGACATAGGCCCTAATTAAATTATCAAAAATTAAAGCTATGAAAGCTACACAGATACCAAGTGTTAATCCAATTCCAGCACCTTTTTTATCTGATAATGCTTTTAATATGTATTGACCTAAATCTTCTGTTCCAATAAATGCCCCGATAATTACCATGAATAAGGCAAAAACAATTGTTTGATTTATACCAAGCATCATATGTGGGAACGCCAAAGGAAATTCAATTTTAGTCAATCTTTGAAATTTATTTACACCCGACATGGTTGCAGCATCATGTAGACCAGTCGGAACACTTCTTAATCCTTCGATTGTATATCTTGTAGCAGGTATCGTTGCATAAACTATAACTGCGATAAGTACAGACGTATCTGTAATACCAAATAACATCATTACTGGAATTAAATATACAAAAGATGGGAATGTTTGAAAAATATCACAAACTCCTAGCATAAAGTTTGCTGAATGTTTATTTTGGAAACACAAAGTTCCTACTGTAAATCCAATGATACAAGAAACAACAACTCCAAAAGTTGCCATATATGCTGTAACTAAAGCTCTATCCCACCAAGGGCTGAATGCAATAAAAAGTGTCAAAGCACAAACTACCAATGCTGAACGTAAGCCACCAATTAAATATCCTGCACCAACAACTAAAACTATCGTAGCGATTGCAGGCATTCTTAAATACAATGCTCTCATCGGCTGAAGTACATCTTGTATCAACCATGTATTAAACGCTTTAATATAAACAAAGAAAGTCTCAAAAATCCAATCTACTCCTTTGTTCCAAAAATCAGCAGTTGATATTCCTTTGTTATGTGGAATTTCAAATAAATAATTGAAAGTATCTTTGAATAAAAAAGTTCCAATGTAAGCTAATATTATTCCAACAACAAATATAACCCCAAAAAATAAAAGATTTTTGTTTCTTTGATAGAAGGTAAGATTACCAAAATAATCTGTTTGTTTATTTGCCCAAGCTAAAGACATTTTATCTAAAAGAATTGCAATTAAACTGATACATAAGCCCGCTTCTAAAGCTAGTCCAATATTTAATTGGTTTAGAGCTAACAATAAATTAAACCCTAAACCTTTTGCTCCAATAAATGCTGAGATAACTGCCATTGAAAAACACACCATGATGACTTGATTAACTCCAATTAAAATATCTCTCCTAGCAGTTGGAATTAATACTTTAAACATTAATTGAAAATTATTACATCCGCTCATTCTTCCAGCTTCAATAACTTCTGGAGGCACTGCTCTTAGACCTAAAAGAGTTAATAATATCATCGGTGGTATTGCTACAACCATGGTAATAATCACAGCAGCATGGTCACCTACTCCAAAAAGAACTAATGCTGGAACCAACACAGCATATTGTGGCATCGTTTGCATCACTAGCAATATTGGATATAAAGCTTTTTCTACACGTTTACTTTTAAAAGCTGCTATTCCTAATCCAAGTCCAAAAATAAAAGATAATGGAGCAGCGACTAATATAAATGAAAGAGTTTGCATGGAAGGTTTCCATTGACCAAACACAGAAATGTAAACCATAGTTAAACCTGCAAACAAAGCTAGACCTTTACCGCTTAATTTATAAGAAAGTAATGCTGCACCTGCTGCAACGATAGTCCAAGGTAATCCTGGTAATTCAGCCCATGGGTTTTTATCTATCCAGTCCCAACTGGTGAAGGCAACAATAGTTTCGAGACCTCCCAATAAAATCTCTCTTATTAATTCTATTAAAAAAGTCATAAAGGCAGTCAAATTTCTACTAATTTGTAAAACTATAGGCCGACTTTTAAATTCTTGAGTATCTTCATTCCAAACTTCGATTGGCATCCATTCGTTCATTAAGAAAAATAACGAGTCATTAATCCAGATGGGTAACCATCCAAGCAATGGAGGCAATCTCCAAAAGACATCAAAAGCGTAATATCTTACCTCTTTACCTAAAAATACATAACTACTTTGATTAGGATCTTTAACAAATTCTGCTTGACCCCTAATAAACTTATATGTTTCAGGAACATCAATCGAAAAGCATAAAGCAAAAAATACAATTAATAGAAATAACCACTGAAAGGTTTTCGGATATTTCTTTAAAAATTCCATAATTTAATTATTATTTTTTCTTCCCCCAAAGACTGTATTGATTATTTTTGTTGGATTGATAGAGCCTATAATTTGATTATTGTTATCAACTACGGCGACTATTTTTTCCTGTGTAAGAATTTTTTCTGCAACATTCTCTATGATTTCATTTTTAGAGACTTTTAAATCACCTAAATTATCTTTCGATGTATCCATAACGTCCTTAATCAATAAAACTTTTTCTCTCGGTACTTCTTCAGTAAATTTTCTGACATATTCAGTGGCTGGATTTAAAACAATATTAGCTGGTGTATCTAACTGCTCAATTATTCCATCTTTCATAATTGCAATTCTGTCTGCAAGTTTTAAAGCTTCATCAAAATCATGTGTAATAAACATAATTGTTTTTTGTAACTTATCTTGAAGTCTTAAAAACTCATCTTGCATCTCTTTTCTAATTAATGGATCCAAAGCTGAAAAAGGCTCATCTAAAAACCAAATATCCGGCTCAACTGCTAAAGATCTTGCTATACCTACTCTTTGTTGTTGCCCTCCTGAAAGTTCTCTAGGAAAATAATTTTCTCTACCTTCAAGTCCAACTAATTTAACCATATCCATTGCTTTATTTATGCTGTCCTCAGTTTTGATCCCTTTAATCTGAAGGGGAAAGGCAATGTTCTCAACAACAGTTTTGTGTGGAAGTAAAGCAAAGCTTTGAAAAACCATTCCCATTTTATTTCTTCTAAGATTTATTAGATCTTTATTATTTAATTGTAATAATTCCTGACCCTCTATGAAAATTTTACCACCTGTTGCATCAGTCAATCTTGAAATACATCTCAATAAAGTTGATTTACCTGAGCCAGATAAACCCATAACGACTAACATTTCTCCTTTTGCAACTTCAAAAGAAGCGTTGTTCACCCCAACTATACAACCATTTTCTTGAAAAACTTTAGCATCAACATTTCCATTTGAGTCTTGAAGCATCTTCTGAGCATTTGCTCCAAAAATTTTATATACATTTTCACATTTAATTACTGGCTCAGACATAAATTTCGATTAAGTTATATGAAATTAGGATAAAATTAAATCCATAATATTGTTACTTCCCCCCTAAAAATTTTTAATATAATAAACTCTTGTATCTATTCCGGTACTTAGAAAACTTAATGCTTCACCACTGACAGTAATTGACTCGTCAACTCCAACATTATTTCCACTCACTGTAAAGCCTGCAAAACACTTATTTTTCTCCTCATCCCACTTAACAAAAGTTTCATCTATTTTGTTACCATTAATTGTGTAAATTTCATGCGCTCTAAAATTTAAAAAGTTTGCCCCCATAATCGCACGTTGTGGAATTAATTTTGTAGCTTTACAAACTTGCTCATAAACTTCGTCTGTTAATCTGAAATGATCTGTGCCATCAAAAGTTACCAGTATTCCTGAGGGTAATTTAGAAATTAATTCACTTAATTTCTTTTCTTGAGCAATCCTCTCTTCTTCTAATTTCATTTTTCTAACAAGTTCATCGCCACCACCAAACATTATGTTAAGAACAAAAAATGAAGATGATATCATTAGAATTATTAGCACCAGGCCACCAAACTGTTTTGTAGTCTCGGGTAAATATTTTATTTTACTTAAAAAATTTTCTTTTGACATTTATTCTTGTAGCTTTCCATTTTTCCATATCCCTGTTTTTTTAGTGCCATCAGACCAAGTAAAGGTTCCCTTGCCATTCATGAAACCTTTTGCCCATTCACCTTCATAAGTTGAACCATCAGGAAAAGTTAAAACACCTACCCCACTCCATTCGCTATTTTTAAACTCACCTTTGTAGATATATCCATTAGGCCAAGTTTCAACTCCTTGTCCGTTTTTCTTGGTACCTACCCACTCACCCTCATAGGTAGTTTTATCCGTGTAAACCCATTTACCAAAACCGTTTTCACAATTTCCTTCTTTGCATCCTGTGCTTCGCGCTATTGCAATCGTGCTGATAAATAAACTTAAAATTATTGTTAGAAGATATTTTTTCATAATAATATTTTACACAAAATTATTTAAAAAAAAATTATACTTTTTTGTCATCTTTATTACATAAATAAATAGAAATATATTTTTCAGAGTTTTCACTTTTCATATTTTTCGTTATTTCATGAATCAATTCACCTGTTTTCCTTGTAATAATACCTGACTCAGAATAATTTTTTTCTTTATCAATTGATTTAAATAAAACCACATCTTTATTTACTATTTTGACATTAAGTTTTGATGAAACTGAGAGAAATGATGATAATCCTTTGATTAAAAGTGTTTCTGGTTTTTTTGATAAAATTTTAAAACTATCCAAACCCTTTTCATTTAAATCTTTAGCTAAAAAAGTTTGATAATTATATTCTGAATTTTTAATTATTTTTTTCTCTAAATCACAAACAAACTCGAGATCAACATTTTCATTTATACTTACATCTTTTGCTAAGGTTTGATTAAAAAATAATAAAGTTATTAGTATAGTAAAAAAATATTTGATCATTTTAATTTGTTAAAAAAAAATCTCCCCCAACATAGTTGGGAGAGATTTAAAGATTTAATTGCTATTTACCTTATTTAGTAAAAGCTTTCCAAACCTTCTCGTTATTTTTAAGCCATTTTTTAGCTGCATCCTCGTGTGTCATTTTATCAATGTCCACTAAAGCTGCCATTGCTCCAATTTGACTTGTTGAGAAAGAAAGTTTTTTAAACATTTTAGCTGCATCTGGATGAGTTTTTGGAAAATCAGCGTTAACTGCTTTTTTCAAATAACCATCTGGCGAACCACATTTTCCATCTCCACCATCTTCAGGTCTGCAACCTGCAGTGTACGGAGGAAAATCGATAAATGTAAAACCAGCACCATCAGTAAAGTTTGGTGTCCAATTAAAGATAATTGTTCCTCTTCCTTCTTTTTCAGCTGCTGCTAACTCTGCCCAAAGTGCGTCTGCACTTCCAGCAAATTTAACCCACCAAAGATCTCCAAGACCTAAAGCGTCAACCCTTTGAGGGATTAAGTCACCGTGCCAAGTTTGTGGACCTTCCAACATTCTTCCTTTTCCATTCGGAGAGTCAGGTGTTGTGAAGTTTTTAGCACAGTCTGGGTTTTTCAAAGCAGTCCAGTCTGGTAGTCCTGGGCATAAACCTTTTTCAGCAACCCAATTAGGATATCCCATATCCTCTAGAGTTCTAGCTTCATGATCACCCCAGTCAAGTAAACCACCTTTATCTAAAGCTGTTGTAAATGATTTACCAAAAGCAGATTCCCATACCTCGTGAGAGATACTTACGTCACCAATTCTAATTGACTCGTACACTGCCTGTGAGTCAGCATTTACGTATTTAACGTTATTACCCATGCTTTCCATTATTCCACCAATAACGTAAGCCATTACAATTTGACTTGACCAGTTATGAGTTGGGATAACGATGGGTTTTTTGCTATCTGCATTTGATAAACCAGCAAAACTTACTGCTGAGATTATAACTGCAGAAATTAAAGATATTATTTTTCGCATTTATTCCCCTTTCTTAATATTAAGTGAGATCAGTATGTGCCTAAGTAAAATGATAGTCAACTACACAATTTATATATATTATGTAAAAAGATTTATAAAAATGTCGCAAACTACTTTAGATATTAAAGAGCCTGGTCTAAATGTTTTACCACCTGGAGTTGAAAGACATGTCGTTAACGCTGGTGGTCTTACAGGTTTGCAAATATTTCCAGATGATGAGATAGAAATCATTAATGAGGAAGGAAATCAAATTTGTGAAATCATTTGTTTTGATAAAGATGGAAAATCTGAGCTTGGAATTTTAAATCAAAAAGAAAATTGTAAAAAAAGTTTTATTAAAGAGTTGCTCAAAGGCAAAAATGAAAGCTCTTTAATAACAAACTTACAATTAAAAAAAAGAAATTTAGATATTAATAAATCAAAATCATCAATTTTGTTTGATGAACAAACTCCAAGTGGTGAAAAAATTAAGATAAAATCTAAAGACAAATGCTACGTTATTTTTGCAGCGCCACAAAACAATATGCTGGTATCAGAGCAAAATCCTTCAAGCGATTTAACGTTATTCATTAAAAGATATAAAATAGTTAATGATAAAGAATTATCAATAATTCCTGATCCTATTTATGAGCCAAATTATGAGGAAAATATTGAGAGACAAACTGCAATTTCATTTGAAGTTAAAGAGGGAGATTTTATTCAAGTAATAAGTCCAGCAGGCAGACAATGTTCTGACTTTGTGGCATTCGACACAAAAAAACTTGATAAGAAAGTTGAAAAAGGTCTTGATTGGCAAACAACGAGGACTTTTATGGGAAATACTTTTCCAGGTCCTGGTTTATTTTCAAAATTTTACGACACCGATCATGAACCATTAGTTGAAGTCATAAGAGATACTGTTGGAAAACATGATACATTTAATCTTGCTTGTACTTCAAAATATTATGAAGACGCTGGCTATTTTGGTCATCCTAATTGCTCTGAAAACTTAAATAATGTAATGGCAAAATATGGTGTTCAAAAACAAAAAGGATGGCAGGCTATCAATTTATTTTTTAATACTTCAGCAACAGGTTTAAATTCTGTAATTTCAGATGAGTCATATGCAAGACCTGGAGATTATGTAATGTTTAGAGCTTTAAAAGATTTAACTATTGGGACAACAGCTTGTCCTAGCGATATTGATGCATGTAATTCATGGAATCCAACAGATATTTTTGTTAGAACCTACGACAAAAAAAAAGAATTTTCAAAATCTTTTGCATTTAGAATGAAAACAGACTCTGAAAAAAAACTTACTAGAAACTCCGGCTTTCACGAAAAAACATCTAAGCTTACTAGAAATTTTATTGATGCTAGAGGTTTTTGGCTACCTAATGATTATACTAAGCATGGGGTTGTTGAGGAGTACAATGCTTGTAGAGAAAAAGCGGTCTTAATTGATTTGTCTGCTTTAAGAAAATTTGAAATTATAGGTCTTGATGCTGAGGAATTGATGAATTACACATTAACTAGAAATATTAAAAAGCTTGCTGTCGGCCAAATTGTTTACTCTGCGATGTGTTATGAAAACGGAATGATGTTTGATGATGGTACATTATTGAGATTAAGTGAAACTGGTTTTAGATGGATTTGTGGAGATGAATATGCTGGTGAATGGCTTAAAGAATTAGCTAAAAAGAAAAATTTTAAGGTCAGCGTAAAAAATTCAACAGATCAAATTAGTAACGTATCAATACAAGGTCCAAAAAGTAGAGAGATATTAAAAAAAATGATTTTTACTCCACCAACACAACCATCTATAGATGAACTTGAATGGTTCAGATTTACTATTTGTAGAATTGAAAACCTTCAAGGTATTCCATTGATTGTTTCAAGAACAGGATATACTGGTGAACTTGGTTACGAAGTATGGTGTCATCCGAGACATGCCTCTGACGTTTGGGATAAACTTATGGAAGCTGGAAAAAATGAGGGCTTAATTCCTGCTGGATTTGCAGCTTTAGATAAGCTTAGAATTGAAGCTGGTTTAATTTTATTTGGTAATGAATTTGATGGTCAGCAAGATCCTTTTGAGGCTGGAATAGGTTTTACTGTTCCATTAAAAACTAAAGAAGAAGATTTTATTGGTAAAGAGGTTTTGAAAGAAAGAAAAGCAAATCCTCAAAAAAAACTTGTGGGTTTAGAACTTATTGGAAAAGAAGCAGCTGGACATGGTGATTGTGTACACGTTGGAAGATCTCAAGTAGGTGTGATAACTAGTGGTTGTTTATCCACAACTTTGAATAAAAATATAGCTTTATGTAGAATTGATACTCAGTACTCAAGTGAAGGGACTGAAGTTGAAGTTGGTAAAATTGATGGTCATCAAAAAAGAATTGCTGCAAAAGTAGTTGGGTTTCCGCATTTCGATCCGAAGAAAACAAGAGTCAGATCCTAATGCCAAAATCAGCGAAGGATTTATTGGAATTTTGGGAAGATCAGATGAAACTTTCTCATACTTCTAGTAATTACTTTTTTAGAAAATCGCCTTCACATTATCATATGATGCTTTTAGTAATGCATGCATATAAATACAAAGAAAATCTTACTGTTGAGGAACTTAAGACTAAACTATTTAAAACTTCACGTCCAAAGTCAGCTTTGATGATAAATGAGGCATGTGAAAAAGGTTTCTTTTTTTTAGAAAAAACCTCAAATGATCAAAGAAAAAAATTTATAAAACCAAGTAAATCATTCATAGACGAATTTAATCTATATCTTCAAACCTTAAAAAATTTAAGTTTCCAATAGAATTTTAGTCAATATATTTATTACTTATATTTTATATATATAAAAAAAATTATATAATTTTCTTTTACTAAATTTAAAGTTTAATAATGGGTTTACCAAAAAAAGCAAAGTTCGTAATTATTGGAGCTGGGATACATGGATTAAGCACTGCATGGAATATTGGTGAACAATTAAGAGCTAAAGGACATTCAGTTAAAGAAAACGATATAATCGTTTTAGATAAATCAGGAATTGCTGCTGGAGCTAGTGGGATTGCGTGTGGAGTTGTAAGAAATAATTATTTTCAACCAGCTATGAGAGAATTAATGGCTCACAGTGTAGAAATTTGGGAAAAAGATTCACAAGAATTTAATTATCATTCAGTAGGTTTCATGCAAATTAATAGTGAGAGTATGAGAAAGGATATGTCTTCAGTTTATGAACAGCAGCAAAAAATTGGATATAATTCTGAGTTTATAGAGGGTGAAGAAAAATGTTTCAAGTATATGAAAAATATTTTTAATGATTGGCAGGCTAAAGGTATAACTAGTATTTTGCATGAAAAACAAGGGGGATATTCTCCAAATAAAATTGCAATAAATGCTTGCGGAAATAAGGCTAGAAACGAAGGTGCTAATATAATTACAGGTATAGAGGTAATAGGATTTAAGCGAGGAAGTAATAGTAAAGCTGTAACTGGGGTTGAAACTAATCTTGGAACAATTGAGTGTGAACAAGTAGTTGTTGCTGTTGGTCCTTGGATATACAAAGTTTGGGAAATGTTAGAGCTACCACAAAAAATTTCAATTAAATATAATGGTCATACAAAAGATAATCAAAAGATGTGGAAATACTGGTTCTTACAAGAAGGTGTAATGAATGTTGGTGATGGTTTTTTAAAAACAGATGATGGAAAAATGCCTCCTCTAATTCATGTTGACAGTGATGAACCTTTATATTCTGATAGGGACAAATCTTTAATTACAGATCAAATGTGGGGTATATATTATAAACCTGATATATGTGAAAATTTAGGAATTCAAGGTGGTGCTGCTCCATTTAAAGTTAATGATAAAGTTGAAAAGGTAAAAGTAGATCCTTATGGATTAGAGTCGAATGATTATCAAACTACAGATGATTTTGCCCATATGTGGTCATCAGCCTTAGCACATTGTCAAAAAAGATTTGAGGGTAAATCTAGGAAATATAAAAAGGGGCCTTCAGGAGGACTAGGTTGTTTTACTCCAGATAGTTTTCCCGTTTTTGATAAATTTTGTGAAAACGTTTATATAATAGCAGACTCTAATCATGGATATAAAATGATGGGAGTTGGTAAGCTTGTTGCGGAAGAAGTTTTAGGACAAGAAAGTAATTTATTAAAACCATTTAGATTCAACCGATACGAGAAGGGTGAACTTCATCCTACATCAAATAGTCCTTTTCCTTGGAGTTAGTTATCTAAGTAGACAGACGTTTTGTTTTCAGTTACCTTTTTAATCTAAAAATTCTTAAGGAGACATATGACTGACCTAGAAAAACACGTTAACCAACCAGGTAGAGCAAAATTAGTTAAAAATGTAAGAGAAAAAATAAATGAATTAGGAATAACTTATATTTACTATCAATTCATTTCAGTAACAGGAAGAGTTGTAGGTAAAGGAATTCCAGCAGATCATTGGGAAAGAACAGCAGAAAAAGGTTTTCAATTAGTTTATGGAGCTACTGCTAATTTATTTTTGGATCGTCATAATAATTATATTGGATATGGGCCAGAGGCAATGGAGCTAGTAGGTATTCCAGATCCAGAAACATTTTGTCAATTGCCATGGGATAAAAGAGTGGGAAGAGTTTTTGTTACTTGTTTTAGAAATAGAGAAGAGAGAAAAAATCCAGGCGGCCATCTAACATCTGATTGTAGAGGTAATTTAAGAATTTTCATGAACGAATTCCAAAAAAAACATGGTCTTGAATTAAGAGTTGGAACTGAGCCTGAAATGATGTGGCTAACTAAGAATGAAGATGGAACACCAACAGGAAAAGGATTCTCAAAGCCATTTTGTTATCACATTGATCAATTCGAGTCCTTAAGACCAGTCTTTATGAAAGTAATAGAGTATGCAAAAGCAATGGGTTTAGATATGATTCAAGGAGATCATGAGGATGCTCCTGGTCAATTGGAGCTTAACTGGACTTATGATAATGTCTTAAGAAATGCAGATAGACTTTCTACATACAGACAAATATGTGCTCAGGTGGCGAGAGAACATGGTTTAATTGCTTGCTTTATGACTAAACCCTTTATGGGAGTATCGGCAAGTGGATGTCATACTAATATGTCTCTATGGAAAGGTGGAAAAATTAAAACAAATAAACTTGGACACAAATCTTTACCAGGAGTTGAAGAAGTTTTTGGCTATGTTGAGGGTGGAACTAATACATTTATGCCTGATACGAAAGATATGCAATTACCAGGTAAAATAGGTTTACAATCTATTGCGGGTATTATGAAACATTTGCCAGCTTTAACAGCCATAGGTTCATCAACTGTAAATTCATATAGAAGATTATGGGATCAGGGTTTTTGGGCTCCAGTTTATGCTGACTGGGGATATCAAAATAGAACCTGTGGATTAAGAGTTTCAGCTCCAGGAAGATTTGAATACAGATCAGTAGACTCAATGCATAATCCTTACTTGTTAGGTGCTGCATTATTAAAAGCTTGTGATCATGGAATAAGTGATAAAATGAAACCAGCTGATCCTGAATCTAGAAATATTTATGAAGCCCAAAAAGCAGGAAAAGATGTTAAGAAATTACCTCTAAGTTTAGGAGAGGCTTTAGAAAGGCTTTCTGAGGATGATGTAATTAAATCTGCGATGCCAGATGAAATGTATAAAGTTTTCAATTGGTATAAAAATGATGAATGGGAAAGATTTTTAGGAGCAACTACTCAATGGGATCTAGATACTTATCTAGATTGCTTACCATAAAAAATACGTAAAGAGGAAAAGTATATGTGCGGAATTGCGGGATTAATTCATAGAGGGAAATCTTCAAAAGTTGGTTATGAGCTTCAAGGTATGTTGCAAGCTTTGAAACATAGAGGAGAAGATTCCACAGGTTACGCTTTATACGGAGATACTGATGGAAAAAATTTTATCATGCGTTTTAAAGTTGGAGAAAACGTTGGTGAAGGTAGTACATCAGTTGCTGAAGATGTGTCTGTTTATGATGAAAGAAAGAAAATTGTTGATAATTATCTTAATGAAATGGGTGCAAAAATTATCAAAGAGGAAAGAATACTCCCCTACTCATTAAGATATGAAATAGAGTATAATAAAAAAGATTTATTAGAATTTTCACAAAAAATTGAGAGTATTCCTGGAGTAGAAATACTTTCAATGGGTAAATCATTAGAGGTAATTAAAGATCTTGGAAATGCTAAGATGGTTTGTGATAGATATAATTTAGATAAACTTGTTGGTACTCACGCAATCGGGCATGCAAGAATGGCAACTGAGTCTGGTGTAGATATCAAATCTGCCCACCCATTCTGGGGTTATCCGTTTAGCGATGTATCAGTTGTTCATAATGGTCAGCTTACAAATTATTGGAATAATAGAAGAGCTCTAGAAAATAAAGGAATGAGATTTATGTCTGAGTGTGACTCAGAACTTATTGCTGTTTATTTAGCAGAAAAAATGAGAGATGGGGCATCTTTAGAAGAAGGCATGAAAGAGTCTCTAATTGGATTAGATGGTGTCTTTACTTATTTTGTAGCTACAAAAGACTCTTTAGGTATGGCAAAAGACACTATGGCTGCTAAACCTTTAGTTTTGTATGAGTCTGATGATTTAGTAGCAATGGGTTCAGAAGAAATAGCAATTCGATCAATTTTACCACAAGAAATTGATACTTATGACCCGTTCGATGGAGAGGTTAAAGTATGGCAAATATAAAGAGTGTTTCCAAAAAAACTAAAGCCCAAGCTATGGGTATGCACACTGAAGTTTTAACAGGACGAACACAACAAAAATTTTTTAATCCTGATGAAGCAGAAAATTTCTATTATTTTGGAACGCATGATGTTGATTTTAATAAAAGAACTGACCTTGATGTAAAAGATATGACCGCTGCAGAAGCAAATAAAGAAATAGATAATTTAATGGGACAAGGTTTTGGAACAATAGTAATTAAAAACCCCCAAGGAAAACATAGTTTAGGTGTTGGTATTTTAAATAAATTAAATTTAATTTTTGAAGGAAGTTTAGGATATTTTGGAATGGGTTCATGTGATGGTCCAATAGTTCGAATCAATGGAAGAGTTGGATGGTCTTGTGCAGAAAATTTGATGGCAGGTAAAGTTGTAATTGAGAAAAATGCTGGATCCTGTTTTGGAGCTGCTATCAGAGGTGGCGATTTAATCTGTAAAGGTAGTGTTGGTGCAAGAACAGGTATTGATATGAAAGGTGGCACAATTATTATAGGTGGTGATGCGGGTGCATTTACTGGATTTATGATGCAAAGAGGAAGAATCATCATCTTAGGAGATGTCGGTATAAATTTAGGTGATTCGATGTATGATGGGACAATTTTCGTAGGTGGAGAAATTGGCTCTTATGGTAGTGATGCTGTAGATGCCGAGTTGACTAAAGGTGATCAAGATTGGTTAAAAAGAAAATTAAAGGTTGCTGAGATCGATGAAAATTTTGATGTAAGTAAAATGAAAAAAATTGTAGCAGGTAAAAAACTTTGGAACTACGATAACTTAGAACCTGCTGAGAAAAAAGGAGCGATTTGATGGCTAAGAAAAAAAAGAAAAAAAATGGTAAATTAAAAACTAATGGAAACGTTGGTGGAAAAGCTGACGTCCACTTAAGTTCTAACGGTGGCAGAAATAAAAGTTTATTAGGACATAATGCTATTTTCACACCAGAAGTAATTGATGATATTCATATTAAGTCTCAGTTAGGAAGATACAGAATGCGTGGAATGGCATTGATGAAAAAAATTCCAACATTTGATGATTTGGTTTTCTTACCAGGAACTCTTACAAGGTTCGTAATAGAAGGTTACAGAGAAAAATGTGAAACTAAAACTGTTATTGGACCAAGATGTGAAAATCCAATTGAATTAGATATTCCAGTTTATATTACTGGTATGAGTTTTGGTGCTTTGTCTTATGAAGCAAAAACTGCGTTAGCAAGAGGAGCTACAATGGCAGGTAGCGCAACATGTTCAGGTGAAGGTGGAATGATACCTGATGAAAGAAGATATTCTGAAAAATGGTTTTATCAATGTATTCAATCAAGATATGGATTTAACCCACATCATGCTCAACTAGCTGATGGAATAGAAGTTTTTATCGGACAAGGACAAAAAGTTGGTATGGGTGGTCACTTAATGGGTCAAAAAGTAACCGACCAAGTTGCTGAAATGAGATCACTACCATCAGGTATTGACCAAAGATCTCCTGCAAGACATCCTGACTGGTTAGGTCCAGACGATTTAGCATTAAAAGTAGAAGAACTTAGACAGCTAACAAAAAATAAAGTTCCAATTCAATTAAAATTAGGTGCATCAAAGGTTTATGATGATGTTCGTATGGCTGCAAAATGTGATCCAGACTCTATTTATTTAGATGGAATGGAAGGATCTACAGGAGCAGGTCCACACATTGCTGCTGCAAACACAGGTATCCCTGGTATTGCGGCTATTAGAGAAGCAAGAAGAGCTTTGGACGATGTTGGAAAAACTGGAAAAGTTACTTTAATTTATGCTGGTGGCGTTAGAGATGGTGCTGACATGGCAAAAGCGTTAGCTTTAGGTGCAGATGCAATTGCTATTGGTACAGGCTCTATGATTGCGCTTAATTGTAACAAAGATATTCCAGAGGCAAATTTCGAGAAAGAAATGGGTGTAAAAGCTGGTGAGTGTTATCACTGTCATACTGGAAGATGCCCTGTGGGAGTTGCTACACAAGATCCAAAATTAAGAGCAAGATTAAATCCTGACGATGCAGCTTTGCGAGTTTATAATTATTTACATTCAATGACACTCGAAGCTCAGTTATTAGCTAGAGCGTGTGGAAAAACAAATATACACTCTTTAGAACCTGAGGATTTAGCAGCGCTTACCTCTGAGGCTTCAGCTTTAGCAAAAGTTCCTTTAGCGGGTACTAATTACACTGTTGGGGTTGATAACTTTCATAAAATTTAAAGATATTAATGGCTAAAAAGAAAAAAATAAGATCAAAAGCAGTTTCTCTCCAACTGGGTAAAAAGAAAGAGACTGCTAGAGAAAAAATGATTGGCCAGTCAATCGGTTATAGATATGACGTTAATCTACTTCCAGATTACAAAAAAATGACACCATTTCTCAAAAAATATGTTGAGGCAATGGGTTGGGATGATCTTAATTGGTTAGAAGATGTCCATATGGGTTATGAAGAAGGAAGGCCTGCAGTATTTTGCAGAAATGCCAATGGATGGGTTACAATTCCATCATCAATTAAATTACCTGATAACCAACAAGACAGAGATATGATAGCAAGAGAACTTTTAGTTAAATTTCAAATGTCGCCAAAACATCCTCTTGTTGATTTAAAAAAAGCTTATCTTAAATTTTAATCACACAATCTAAAGTTGATTATTTTTTAAAACCTATTGTCAATATTAGGTTTTATTAGATTGTTTCGTTTGTAACAACTTTCGAAATTTTATAGGGTTTAAAAAACTAATATGGAGAGAGAATATGACTGATCAGTTAGGCGCTCTTACTACTATATTTACGGAATTTTACTACTGGATAACAGTGGTGCTGATGTTTTTAATTCACGTCGGTTTCTGTATGTATGAAGTCGGGGCTTCTCGATACAAACACCATCAACATACTCTTATGAAAAACACGATGCTGATACCTTTGGTGACAGTAACGTGGTTTTTATTTGGTTGGTGGATTTACTGGGCTTTCCCAACAGGACCTGGGATAGCACCTTCAATAATGAACGAAAGTACAGCTTTAATCACCGATGATAGTTTGTTTAGTGCAAAATTTCAGGTGGCAACAAGTAGTATAATGGCAGTTAACCTTGGAGATCACATTAATGGTGTTTTCTGGGCTGCTTTTTTATTATTTTCTTGGACTGCTGCATCTATCGTTTCTGGAGCAATAATTGAAAGAATAACTACTTTTGCTTTTGGAATTTTAGCAATAGCAATCGGCTCGGTTTTCTGGACAATTGATGCTGCTTGGGGATGGCATTTTGATGGTTGGATGCTTAAAATTTTAGGATACCATGATGCTTATGCATCAGGAGTAATTCACGCGATTGCGGGTGGATTTGCTTTAGGTGTACTAATGGTTTTAGGTCCAAGAATTGGAAAATTCTCATCAAGTGGTGAACCAAGAAATATTGGACCAAGAAATCCTTGGCTAGTGACAATTGGATTATTTCTAATTTATACTGGTTTCTGGGGATTCTATGCGGCATGTAACATTCCAATATTTGATCTTGGCCCTGAGTACGGCATGGAAGGTATATCTTATTGGACGGCTACAAACATTTATGTAACGCCTACTACACTTAGTGGTATTACTTTTAACTTCTTGATGTCTTTATCAGGAGGATTATTAGCTGGATACTGGATTGCAAAAGGTGATCCATTCTGGACTTACTCAAGTGGACTAGCGGGTATTATATGTGCTTCAGCCGGAAATGATTTATATCATCCGATACAATCAATGATCATAGGTATGATCGGAGTTGTGCTATCGTACAAATTACATTATTGGGTTGAACGTAAGTTCAAGATTGATGATGCAGTTGGTGCTGTAGCAGTACACGGTTATGCAGGATTTATAGGTCTTGTAATTTGTGGTTTTGTTTTAAATGGTTATCCATCATCTGGTTACAGTGTTGGAGCTATGTGGGACGGAACTACTTATGCATCAATAAATCCTTTAGGTATGTTCTTAGGAGCAATAATTATGTTCTTTGTTCTAGGATTAATACCAGGCTATATTATTGCAAAAG
Organism: uncultured Pelagibacteraceae bacterium; assembly: GCA_902523125.1. Classification (GTDB taxonomy): domain Bacteria; phylum Pseudomonadota; class Alphaproteobacteria; order Pelagibacterales; family Pelagibacteraceae; genus Pelagibacter. The sequence continues at coordinate 26,111 of CABYYA010000008.1, forward strand.
TATTACACGGAATGGGTAAATTAAGAATTCCGCGTGAAGCTGAAATAGCCGGACTAGACTATGAAATGATGGAAACTGCTAAATCAGATGAGAAAGCAGTTGCATCAGCAACCAGGTAAAGGAGGAATAATATGGCGACAGTTACAAATTGGATTGATCACCTAAATAAACCAGCAGAAGAAGTTGCTGGTGCTATTTATCCTGGTGCTGGATCTAGTGAAGGACTATTAGTAATACTTGCTATAATTATATGGATTGGTTGGCATGTCCTTACTTCTAAATCTGAGAGTGATGAGCTCGAAAGATTAGCAAGGAAAAGACATGGTCCAAATGACCATAAAAGCAATATTACTGATTGGTAATTAAATTAAAAAATTTGGGCGCTACAAATTATGTGGCGCCCTTTTTTATTATATGTCAGAAAAAAACAAAGATAACGAAGAACTTAGACCAAGTAAGATGAGGGGCGTTGCTTTTCCAAAAGCAAAGTATGGAGCAATATTAGCGATAATTATAATTATTGTTGTAAATCTAATTTTTTATAAAGAAACAATTTTATCTTTTTTAAAATAATTATGTTAACTTAATTTATGCCAAAAAATTTATTCAAAATTGCTAAAGAAAAAAAGATTAAATATTTTTTGATAAGCTTTGTGGATTTGTTTGGTGTTCTTAGATCAAAACTAGTACCAGCACATGCGATAAAAGAAATGCAAGAAACTGGTGCGGGATTTGCAGGATTTGCTGCTTGGTTAGATATGACACCTGCAGACTCAGATATGTTTGGCGTTCCAGATCCAGATAGTTTAATCCAATTACCTTGGAATAAAGAAGTTGGTTGGCTTGCATCAGATCTTTGGATGAATGGAAAACCTGTAGATGCTTCTCCAAGAATAATGTTGAAAAAACAAATCAAAAAACTCTCAAAACAAGGATTGACTATGAAATCTGGCGTGGAGTGTGAATATTTTTTAATATCTTCTGATGGAAACTCCATTGCCGATTCAAGAGATACACAATCAAAACCTTGTTATGATCAATCAGCTTTAATGAGAAGGTATGATTTAATTAAAGAAATTTGTGACTATATGATTGAAATGGAATGGGGTCCTTATCAAAATGATCACGAGGATGCTAATGGTCAATTTGAAATGAATTGGGATTACTCAGATTGTTTAAAGACAGCAGACAGACATACATTTTTTAAGTACATGGTAAAAACTATTGCTGAAAAACATGGTTTAAGAGCTACGTTTATGCCCAAACCATTTGAGAATTTAACTGGAAATGGTTGTCATGCCCATATTTCAGTTTGGGATGGAAAGAAAAATAAATTTTTGGATAAGTCTAATAACTTAGGTCTTAGTAAAATGGCATATAATTTTTTAGGCGGAATAATAAAACACGCTTCATCTTTATCTGCTTTTTTTAATCCTACAATAAATAGTTACAGACGA
>CABYYA010000009.1 GCA_902523125.1 uncultured Pelagibacteraceae bacterium
TTTTTTCCTAGTATAAAAAAAATAATTGTCAAAATTATTGATCCAAATATTACTATTAAACCCGTAATCCTAGTTATCTTCAGTTCAAAACCATAACCTAGATCCATTATCAAGTGTCGAATTTCGCTTAATATTTGAAATGAAAAAGACCATATAATTCCCAAAATGATAAATTTTCCAAATAATGATTTTAAGAATAAATTGATTACTTCATAATTATTTTCACCAAGAAGAAGTAAACAAGACCAAATGCAAATAAAAGTAATTGCAATAATATTTATTATTCCTGTAATTCTATGAGTGATAGAAACTAAAGATGAAATATGCCATCTATAAATTTGAATATGTGGTGATAGAGGAGGTTTATTTTCCATAAAAATCATTTGTAATTAATGTTTCAGCTATTTCAACTGCATTCAAAGCAGCACCTCTTAAAAGATTGTCAGATACTATCCACAAATTTAATCCATTTTTTATTGTTTTATCTTCTCTAATTCTTGAAATAAAAGTTTCATCTTTTCCTTCTGCTTCTAATGGTGTTGAATAACCACCATCTATTCTTTCATCAATCACTTTACAACCATCAAAATTATTCAATGCTTCTTTTATCTGCTCTAAAGTAAAAGTTTTTTCAAATTGAATATTTACCGACTCTGAGTGAGAAACAGAGATTGGTATCCTTACACATGTCGCTGTTAGATCAATTTTATCATCTAGAATTTTTTTAGTCTCATTGCTCATTTTTAACTCTTCTTTTGTGTAACCATCGTCTGAAAAAATATCAATATGGGGAATAGCATTAAAGGCAATTTGTTTTGTGAAATTTTCAGATTTTATGTTTTTACCATCTAAGGCTAATTTAGTTTGTTTTATCAATTCATCCATAGATGCTTTACCGGCACCTGATACTGATTGATATGTAGAAACAACTATTCTTTTAATAACAAACAAATCATGTAACGGTTTTAATGCGATAACTAATTGTGCTGTTGAACAATTTGGATTGGCAATGATATTTTTTTTTATATTATTTAAAGCATTTGAATTAACCTGTGGAACTATCAAAGGAACATCTGGGTCCATTCTAAAAAAACTTGAATTATCAATTACGAGACAAGATTTAGCTGCTTTCTCAGCAAATTTTTCAGAAATTTTTCCTCCAGCTGCAAAAAAAGCAATTTTTACTTTTGAAAAATCAAAATTTTCTAATTCACTCACTACGATATCTTTACGTTGAAAATGAATCTTTTTTCCAGCACTTTTAGAAGATGCAACCAAATAAAGGTTGTCTATAGGAAGCCTTTTTTTATCAAGAACTTCTAAAGTTTTTCTTCCAACATTCCCTGTTGCTCCTACTATTGCAATATTCATGATGTAGGTTTTATACTAGATGAAAGGTAAATCGCAAACTTTTACAGCTACTGAATTTCCATCTATTTCCAATAGTCCTGTGGCAGATGCTTTGCAATATGGCTCGTTTATCATTGCAATTCCAATAGACTTTTTAAAATGAGGGGAATAACAGGCAGATCTTAGATCCCCAATAAAATTTCCATTTTCATCTTTGATATTAAGAGATTTTGTTAAGCTTATTTTGTTAATATCTATCTTAACACCCATTAATTTTCGCTTAATTCCATCTTTTTGAATCTCTATTAATTTATCTTTACCTAAAAAATTTATATTAGCTTCTAGATTTACATACTTTTCAAAACCACATTCAAATGGATTATCATTATTGTCAAAATCATTTCCATAAGAGAGTAAACCACTTTCTATTCTTTCAATTAAATTTGGACAACCTGCTTTTACGTTAAATTCTTTTCCTATTTCAAAGAATTGATCATATAGATCTAATCCAGATTTTGTATTTTCTACATAAATCTCAAAACCTCCTTGTTTTGACCAACCAGATCTAGCAATTAAATGTTTTACACCTTTAAAATCATAATATTTAAATCCAAAAAATTTTAATTCTTTAATCTCTTTACCAAAAATCTTTTCCATCAGGTCAAATGATTTTGGCCCTTGGATAGCAATGATATCTACATTAGGTTCAAAAATTTTTACTTTAAAATTGTTGCCAGATGCTAAACCTTTTGCAAAAAAAATTACATCAGAGTCGGCAATAGATACCCACCATCTATTTTCAGCCAATTTTAAAATAACAGGATCATTAACTAAATTTCCGTCTTCATCAATTATTGGGCAATAATAACATCTGCCTATTTTAGATTTAGATAAATCTCTACAAGTCATAAGTTGAACAAGTTTAGCAGCATCATCACCTAATATTTCAACTTGTCTTTCAGCAGATACGTCCCATACTTGAACATTATTTTTTAAATGATCACATGACTCTTCCAAAGATCCAAATGCTGCGGGTAACAGCATATGATTGTAAACAGTATAAGCAGTTACACCTTGAGTTTCAATCCTTGAAGTATATGGGGTACTTCTTACTCTTCTTGATTTGACTATTGGATAACTTTTCATTTATTTAGAAATTCCAAAATCTTTTCTCTCATTTCGAATGCTTTTTCAATCATTATCATATGGCCACATCCTTTAATTACATGAGTAGTTGAATTTTTAATCAAATTAGAGAATTTTTTTCCAGCTTCTAAATTAACCATTTTATCTAATTCTCCAAATATAAGCATCGATGGTTGATCAATTGCTTTTGCAGCTACAAAGCCATTTGAATAATTGTTACATGCATTCAAATCAATAGCCAGAATTTCACTTATATCTCTCGGTGATTGAATGATTTTTTCCACTGGGTTACCTCCAATAAATTTTTTTGAACCCTCATATCCCCATTTCATCATTAACTTGACAGCATCTGAGTGACCATTTTGTGCTAATTCAATTAAATCTGGATGAACTGCCATTTTATTTGAACCTCCAACAAAAACTAATTTTTTTATCCTTTCTTTATATCTGATAGAATATTCAAGTATTTCTAAACATCCCTGGGAGTGACCAACTAAAATTAAGTTTTTTAATTGTAATTTATCAAAAACTTTCTCTAACCAATCGGAGATTTTTTCAATACTATCTAAACAAGGACCATCTGAATTACCATGTCCAGGTAAATCTATAGACAATACATTAAAATTTTTTGATGAAAAAAATTGTTCCGCTAGTGACCAAACAATATGTGAGAGACCACTCCCGTGTAAAAATACTATCGTATCTTTATTTATATCTAGTCCTTGACCAGAGTCAGATGCATAAATATTTTTGTTTTCTAGTTGGAATATCAATTATTTTCCTAAAATTTTTTTCTTAACTCAAATTTTTGAATTTTACCTGTTGAAGTTTTTGGTAATTCACAAAAAACAACTTGTTTTGGCACTTTAAAACCAGCAAGGGTTTCTTTGCAAAAGCTGATTAATTCTTTCTCTGTAACTGGTTTATCTTGCACCATCTCAATAAATGCACATGGAACTTCACCCCATTTTTCATCTGGTTTTGCTACTACTGCTGCGATTGAGACTGATGGATGCTTAGCTAAAGTGTTTTCTATTTCAATTGAGGAAATGTTCTCACCACCTGAAATAATGATATCTTTTGATCTATCTTGAATTTTAACATACCCATCTGGATGCATCACAGCCAAATCTCCAGAATGAAACCATCCACCTTTCATAGCTTTGTCTGTAGCTCCTTTATCTTTAAAATAGCCCTTCATGACAACATTCCCTTTGATCATTATTTCACCAATCGTTTTTCCATCTTTCGGAACTTCCTTCATTGTTTCAGGATCCATAACTGTAATCCCTTCTGTATTAGGATATCTTACACCCTGTCTTGCCTTAATCTCATTCTGTTTTTCTTCATCGAGCTCATTCCAAGATTCGTTCCAAGCGCATTGGGTAACATGACCATAAGTTTCTGTTAATCCATAAACATGCATTACCTCAAATCCAAGTTCTCTCATTTTTTTAAATATAATGCTTGGTGGAGGAGCTCCAGCAGTTAGTACATAGACTGTTTGTTTTAATTTTTTTTTGTCAGACTCGGGAGCTCCTGTAATCATATTCAATACTATAGGGGCCCCACCAAAATGAGTAACATCATATTTATCAATTAATTCAAATATTTTTTTTACATCAATATTTCTTAAGCAAATAGTTCTTCCATTCAACATAGGAACGGTCCATGGATAACCCCAACCATTACAATGAAACATGGGCACAATGGTTAAAAAATTTAATCTGTTTGGCATGTTCCATGCAACTGCGCTTCCAGTTGACATTAAATATGATCCTCTGTGATGATAAACTACTCCCTTTGGATTTCCAGTAGTTCCTGAAGTATAACTAAGTGATAATGATTGCCATTCATCCTCTGGCATTTTCCAATTATAATTTTCATCACCAGTATTTAAAAAACTTTCATATTCTAATTCACCTATTTTTTCACACTTAGATTGATCTGCAAATTTATCATCAATATCAATTATAGTGATTTTGTGTTTTAAAGTACTTATAGCTTTTTTTACTTCATTATGAAGTTGCCTATCTACAACTAAAACTTTTGCATCACTATGCTCTAAAATATAGGCGATTGTCTTAGCATCTAGCCTTATGTTAATAGTATTTAGGACTGCACCTGTCATTGGGACCGAATAATGTCCTTCAAAAATTTCAGGAGTATTAAATGCTAAAAATGAAACAGTATCACCCTTTCCAACTCCAATTTTACTAAGTGCACTAGCAAACTTTACTACTCGTTTATAAACTTGAGTCCAAGTATATTTCCTGTCTTCATAAACAACTGCTTCGTAATTAGGGTAAATTTCATACACCCTTTTTAAAAAAGTCAAAGGTGTTAACGGAACGTAATTAGCATCATTTTTATTAAGATTAGTTTCGTAATAACTCATTTAATTAAACTTGAAATTCATAATATTTGAATTTCCAGAGATTGCGGACTTATAGTGATGTTCTGCTCTAGGTAATACTTTGTCAAAATAAAATTTAGCAGTATCTATTTTATCTTTATAAAAATTTTTATTTTCCTCATAATCTTTAAAACTCACTTCTATTACCTTAATCCATGCATATGCAATAGATACGTAACCTAAAGTTTTTAGATAATCATTAGCTGCTGCACCAACATCATCTTTTTCTGTATTAGCTTTTTCTGTCATCCAATCACTAAATTTTTTAAGTGTGTCTAGATTTTTATTAAATTCCGATAAAAATGGTTTGATTTTTTCATTATTTGTAACACACTCTGACTTAACCTGATCCAAAAATTTATTTATTATACTTCCATTTTTATTTGATAGTTTTCTGAAAACTAGATCTGAAGCTTGAACAGAATTTGTGCCCTCATAAATAGGTGTAATTCTGTTATCTCTATATAATTGTTCAATTCCTTGATCTTTAGTATACCCATATCCGCCGTGAATTTGCATTGCATCACTAGTAATTTCCATTGCTAAGTCTGTGAATAAAGATTTTACTACAGGAGTCATTAATGAAACATAATCCGCAGCCTCTTGACGAGTTTTTTCATCTGGATGATTTAAACTAACTTCAGTTTGTTGTGACAACCAAAAACACAAAGCTCTTTCACCCTCAATAATTGATTTCATATTTAACAATGTTCTTCTTATGTCAGCATGTTCAATTATAAAATCTGCTCCATTTTTAGACTTAGAGTTATTTGATTTTCCTTGTTTTCTCTCTTTTGCATAAGTAAGCGAATTTTGATAAGCAATTTCTGAGATACCTAGACCTTGTATACCAACCACAATTCTTTCAAGATTCATCATAGTGAACATTGCACTTAAACCTTTTTCTTTAGCACCTATCATGTACCCAGTAGCATCATCAAAATTTAACACACAAGTTGCTGATCCTTTTATTCCCATCTTGGTTTCAATAGATCCCGTTGATATACCGTTTCTTGGCCCAACTGTTCCATCATCTTTAACTACAAATTTAGGAACTAGAAATAAACTTATTCCTCTTGTGCCTGTTGGAGAGTCTTCTGCTCTTGCCAAAACTAGATGAATGATATTTTCAGTTAAATCGTGATCTCCAGATGTAATAAAAATTTTTTGACCACTTATTTTATAAGTTCCATCAGTTTGTTTTTTAGCTTTTGTTCTTAGTAAACCTAAATCAGTACCACACACTGGCTCAGTTAAACACATAGTACCACTCCATTTCCCTTCGACTATTTTTGGTAAATACTTATTTTTTATTTCATCTGTTGCATGATGATTAATACAATTATATGCACCTATACTAAGCTCACTATATAACTTAAAAGATAAGCTGGCTGAAGAAAGCATTTCATCGAAAAATGCACTTACAGTTTTTGGCATGCCTTGGCCACCATATTTTGGATCACAAGAAAGTGAAGTCCATCCATCCTCAATATACTTTTTGTAAGCTTCTTTATAACCTGGGGGAGTTCTTACTACTCCATTTTCTAAAACTGCAGGATTTTCATCACCAGCTTTTGCTAATGGTAAAATTAAATTTTGATTAATTTTTGCCGCCTCCTGTAAAATATCTTTTACTAAATCAAAGTTTACTTCTTTATATTTTTCTAATTCGTTATATTTTTGATTGTTTCTAAGTTTTTCAAATAGAAACATCATATCATCAACAGGAGCAGTATAACTTGGCATAATATGATTTTAAGATAATTAATTAATTATTGCAATTTTGAAATGATCGCATCACCCATTTGAGAAGTAGACACTTCTTTCATTTTATCAGACATAATATCTTTTGTCCTCAAACCATCATTAAGTGCCTTTTGAACAGCTTTTTCTAGGGCTTCTGCCTCTTTATCCAAATCCAAAGAATATCTCAGTGCCATAGCAAAACTCAAAATTGAAGCGATAGGATTCGCAACTCCTTTACCAGCGATATCTGGAGCTGAACCATGAATAGGTTCATACATAGCTCTCATTTCACCATCCTTATTTTTTGCACCTAGTGATGCTGAAGGTAACAATCCAAGAGAGCCTGTTAACATAGATGCTTCATCAGAAAGCATGTCACCAAATAAGTTATCTGTTAAGATCACGTCGAATTGTTTAGGGTTTCTTACTAATTGCATTGCACAATTATCAGCTAGCATATGACTTAACTCAACATCCTTATACTCTTTATCATGTAATGATTGCACTTCTTCTTTCCAAAGTTGACCTGCTTCCATTACATTAGACTTTTCACAAGATATAACTCTATTCGATCTTTTTTTTGCTAAGTCAAAAGCAATTCTAGCTACTCTAATAATTTCACTACTAGTATAAGTATGAGTATTCACTCCTTTTCTTTCTCCATTTTCTATTGGTTTAATTCCCCTTGGCTCACCGAAATAAACTCCACCAGTTAATTCTCTTACTATTAAAATATCTAAACCTGAAACAATTTCTGATTTCAAACTTGATACATTTACCAATTGTTCAAAGCATATTGCAGGTCTTAAGTTTGCAAAAAGTTTTAATTCTTTTCTTAATTTTAAAAGAGCTCTTTCAGGTTTTTTTGAAAATTCTACACCATCCCACTTTGGTCCTCCAACTGCACCTAACATTATAACAGCACTTTCTAATGCTTTATAGAAAACTTCATCAGTAAGAGGTGTTCCATGCTTATCAAAAGAACTTCCTCCAACTAAATCCTCATCGATCTCAAAATCTAAAGATTTTTTATCATTAAACCAATTAATTACTTTTTTAACTTCTGCAGTAACTTCAGGCCCAATTCCATCACCTGGAAGTAATAATACTTTTCTTTTTTTAACTTTAATCATTAAATATCCAAGGCTTTTTAACCTTTAAATGTTTTTCGAAAATTTCTATTTTGTCAGATTTTTTTAGTGATAGAGCAATGTCATCCAATCCTTCTAACAAACATTTTTTTTTAAATGAGTCTACTTTAAATTTTATCTCATTGTTTCCAAAAATGACTTTTTCAGCCTTAAGATCTATAAAAATTTCTTCTTTTCTTTTTGCATATTCTGATAGCTCTTTAATTTTATCACCATCTAAAATTATTGGTAAGATTCCATTTTTAAAACAGTTGTTATAAAAAATGTCAGCAAAGCTTGAACTTATCACACAAGTAATCCCGAAATCTAATAATGCCCATGGAGCGTGCTCCCTTGAAGAGCCGCATCCAAAATTTTTTCCTGCGATCAAAATTTTTGAATTAGTAAAAGGATCTTTATTTAAAACAAAATCATTTATTTCTTTACCATTTTCATCATATCTCATTTCAAAAAATAAATTCTTACCCAATCCTGTTCTCTTGATTGTTTTTAAAAATTGTTTTGGAATAATCATATCTGTATCAATATTAACTATTGGCAAATATGCTGGTATACTTTTCAAAGTGTTGAATTTTTGCATATTAATTTTGATATTTCCTCACATCATCAAGGTTTCCAGATATTGCTGCTGCAGCAGCCATGCCTGGGCTAACTAAATGAGTTCTTCCACCTCTGCCTTGTCTACCCTCAAAATTTCTATTTGATGTTGAAGCGCATCTCTCTTCTGGTTTCAATTTATCTGCATTCATTGCTAAACACATTGAACAACCCGGTTCTCTCCACTCAAATCCTGACTTCACAAAAATTTTATCTAACCCCTCTTGCTCAGCTTGTTCTTTGACTAATCCTGAGCCTGGGACAACCATACCATGAACATGGGATGCAATTTTTTTATCTTTTAAAATTTTTGCTGCTTCTCTTAAATCCTCAATTCTACCATTCGTACAACTGCCAATGAAAACTTTATCAATTTTAATGTCTTTAGCTGCCATATCAGGTTTCAAACCCATGTAATTTAATGCTCTCTCTAAAGAATTTTTTCTATCCTCGTCTTTTTCATTATTTGGATTTGGTACTTTTTCATCTATTGTAATAACATCTTGAGGTGATGTACCCCAAGTTATCATTGGTGAAATTTCATTAGCAGCTAAGTTTACTTCTTTATCAAACTTAGCACCTTCATCTGTATTTAAGTTCTTCCAATTTTCTACAGCTTTATCCCAATCACTTCCCTTAGGAGACATTGGTCTGCCTTCTAAATATTTAAATATCTTTTCATCAGGAGCTATTAATCCTGCTCTAGCACCACCTTCTATTGTCATATTGCAAATTGTCATTCTATTCTCAACACTTAGAGATTTGATTAGATCGCCTGCATATTCTATAACACATCCTGTTCCTCCAGCTGTGCCAATTTTTCCAATTATTTGAAGAATTACATCTTTCGATGTAACACCTAATGGAAGTTTACCATTGACGTTTATTCTGAAATTCTTTGCTTTTTTTTGTACTAATGTTTGAGTTGCTAAAACATGTTCTACCTCTGAAGTTCCAATGCCAAATGCTAATGCACCAAATGCGCCGTGGGTTGCTGTATGACTATCACCACACACAATAACTGTGCCTGGTTGAGTAAAGCCCTGTTCAGGCCCTGTGACATGAACAATTCCTTGTCTCTTATCGCTCATTCCAAAAAGTTTAATACCAAACTCTTTACAATTAGCCTCTAAAGTTTCAACTTGAATTTTAGATTCATGGTCTGAAATACCTTTTGACCTATCCGTTGTTGGAACATTATGATCTGCAACAGCTAATGTCAATTTTGGGTGTCTTACTTTACGTTTAGAATTTCTTAATCCTTCAAAGGCTTGCGGACTAGTGACTTCATGAACTAAGTGTCTGTCAACAAACAATAAAGTTGTTCCATCTTCTTGCTGATGAACTAAATGTTCTTTCCAAATTTTATCGTAAAGAGTATAGGGCATTGAGAAAAAAATTATTTTTTTTCCTGTAAATTTTCAAGTTTTTTTTCAGTTTTATTTTCAGCTTTAGGTGCCTCTTTCTTCATCTCTGTTTTTGGGGCTTCTTCTTTTTTAGGCTCTACAGTTGGGGTAACCTCTTTTACAGACTCTGGTGCACTTTCTTTTTCAGCTGGCGCTAGATTTTCTTCAGAAACAGTCTCGGGCTTAACGTCAATATCAATACCAATTTTTTTTCTTATTTTTTCAGCAATCCTTGCAGATTTTCCAGTTCTATCTCTTAAATAATAAAGTTTAGCTCTTCTTACTTTTCCTGAACGAATTACTTTGATTGAGTCAATAACAGTTCCATACAACGGGAAAGTTCTTTCAACACCTTCTCCAAAAGATATTTTTCTAACAGTAAAAGAGGAGTTTATGTCTCTGCTTTTTTTAGCTATACAAACACCTTCAAAATATTGAATTCTCTCTTTTTTTCCCTCTGTAATTCTGACACCAACTTTAACAACATCACCAGGAAAAAAATCAGGGATCTTTTTTTCTGAAAGAATTTTATTAACGTTATTTTGGTTTATTTCTTCTATTGTTTTCATTTTAATATTTAACAAATTAATTTTTCTTATATTTATGCCACAAATCTGGTCTTCGGTCGCGTGTTATAGCCTCAGATTGAGATAAACGCCAGTCTTTAATTTTAGCGTGGTCACCAGATAATAACACATCCGGAACTGATTTTTCCTCCCAAATCTGGGGTTTGGTATATTGTGGATACTCCAAAAGGCCATTTTCAAAAGTTTCTTCTAAAGCTGATTTGTTATTTCCTAAAACTCCAGGTAAAAGTCTTAATACACTATCAAGCACTACTAACGCAGCAGTTTCCCCACCTGATAATACATAGTCCCCAACACTAACCTCCTCAATATTTCTTGTAGATAATACTCTCTCGTCAACTCCTTCAAAATGACCACAAATTAATGAAAAGGATTTTTCTAATGATAGATCTTGCGCAAGTTTTTGATTAAATACTTTACCTTTAGGTGAAAGATACAAAATCCTATCTCCTTTATTTATGTTTCGATCGATAGAATTTGCTAAAACGTCTGGTTTTAATAACATGCCTGTTCCACCACCATAAGGAGTATCATCAACTGTTTTATGTTTGTCTGTAGCTGCGTCTCTTATATTTATCACATTTAAACTCCACAATTTTTTAGACATTGCTTTTCCGTAAAGACCTTTCCCTAAAGGCCCAGGAAAAATATCTGGATAAAGTGTAAATACTTGGGTTTGCAACATTGATATCCTTTACTTTATTTCTTTTCTTCCTTTTTAGCTTCTGCTTTTGGAGCTTCCTCTTTTTTAGCTTCTGCTTTTGGAGCTTCCTCTTTTTTAGCTTCTGCTTTTGGAGCTTCCTCTTTTTTAGCTTCTCCAGATGGAGCAGCATCTGCCTTTGGAGACACTTCCTTTTTAGTCTCTTCTGAACCTTCTTTTTTTCTATCTTTTTTTGGAATTGATTTTTGTGGGTTATTTCCATTAGCAGGCATAGGCATCAATTCATTCTCACCTAAAATTCTAGCTACTCTTGTTGTAGGTTGTGCACCCTGACCCAACCAATATTTTATTCTCTCAGCCTCTAATCCAATTCTCTCCTTTTTTTCTTTTGGTAACAATGGATTAAAAAAACCTACTTTCTCTATAAATCTACCATCTCTAGCAAATCGGCTGTCGGCTACAACAACCTTATAAACAGGCCTCTTTTTTGTGCCACCTCTAGATAATCTTAATTTTAACATTTACTCTCCTTTTTATTTTAATTGATTAAATAGTTCTGGAGGTATTCCTTTATCAGACATACCTTTCAGATTTCCTTTTGACATCTTCTTCATCATTTCAGACATCATTTTAAATTGTTTTAACAATTTATTGATAGTGGCTGGATCAGTTCCTGAACCATTAGCAATTCTTTTTTTTCTAGAACCATCAATTATTTTTGGGTTCTCTCTTTCTTTTTCGGTCATTGATAAAATTATAGCCTCATTTTTTGTAATAACACTCTCATCAATACCCGCTGTATCCATTTGAGATTTAACTTTTGAGACTCCTGGCATGAAAGACATGATGCCTTCGATGCCTCCCATTTTTTTCATTTGTCTTAGTTGGATTAAATAATCTTGCATAGAGAATTGACCTTTTTTTAAATTTTCCTCTGTTTTTTTTATATTTTCTTCGCCAAGATCTTGAGCTGCTTTTTCAACAAGAGAAACAATATCTCCCATCCCAAGAATTCTATTTGCAATTCTATCTGGGTGAAAAACTTCAAGATTTTCAATCTTTTCACCAATACCTAAAAATTTAATTGGAACCTGTGAAACAAATTTCATACTTACAGCAGCTCCACCTCTGGCATCACCATCTGCTCTTGTTAAAATTATTCCTGATAAATTAACTGTATTATTGAATTCTTTTGCTACTGATGCAGCTACTTGCCCAGTAAGAGAGTCTGCAACTAGAAAGGATTCTGCAGGTTTAATAGCATTTTCTATTTGTTTAATTTCACTCATCATCTGCAAATCTATTTGTGTTCTACCGGCTGTATCAAATAAGATAATATCAGCACCATTTAAATTTGCTGCACTCATTGCTCTTTGACAAATATCACCAGGTTGTTGACCTTCAATTATTGGAAGAGTTAATATATTATTTTGTTCACCTAAAAATTTTAACTGCTCTTGAGCGGCTGGTCTGTAAACATCTAAACTGACCATCATTACTTTCTTTTTTTTTGTATTCTCTAAATATCTTGCAAGTTTAGCTGTTGTTGTTGTTTTACCAGAACCTTGTAACCCAACCAGCATCATTGGCACTGGTGGTACTGAATTTAAATTTACATCATTATTTTTTTCACCTAAAAGATTTACTAATTCATCATAGACAATCTTTACCACCATATCACCAGGTGACGTTGATCTAATAATTTCTTGACCTAATGCTTTTGGTTTAACCTTTTCAATAAAATCTTTAGCAACCTCAAGAGACACGTCAGCTTCTAATAAAGCTTGTCTTATTCCTCTCAATCCTTCATCAACCTGATTTTCATCAAGTGATGGAGCTTTTTTTAGTGAGGAAAAAACTTCCTCAAATTTATTTGTTAAATTTTCAAACATATTTATTACACACAGCAGCAATCGCACTAGTGGGCGAACCCTCGCTGACTAGTGTCGATCTCTTTGTTTCCAAAGACACCGCAAATTTAATGTTTTTGCGGAAACTGCTACAAACTATAATAGAGGTTCAAAAAGTCAATAAATAAGTTAAATAACTATATATGTACATCAAAGCTTTTAAAATGGACGGATTGGGTAATGATTTTGTGATAATCGATAATAGAGAAAAAATTACCAATTTGACGAAAGATCAGATAGTTAAAATTTGTGACAGAAATTTTATTGGCTGTGATCAACTAATATTTATTGAGCCAGATAGTTTTGCAGATGCAAATTTAAGATTTTTTAATTCAGATGGAGGAGAGTCTGGGGCATGTGGAAATGGGACTAGATGTGTTGCAAATTTGATTTCAAATGAAAAAAATAACAAATCAATAATTTTAAATACGCTATCGGGAAAATTAAAATCTGAAATTTTAGAAAAAAAAATTGTTACAACAGAAATTGGTAAAGCAAAGTTAAAATGGGATGAAATACCTTTATCAAAAGAAATGGATACAAAAAACTTAAATATCAAAATTATTGACTCAAATAATAATGAGTACTTAGGTGGTACTGCAATTAACGTGGGTAACCCACATATTGTTTTTTTTGTTAAAAGGATTGAAGATTTTAATATAGAAAAAATTGGTCCTGAGATAGAAAATCACGAAATATTTCCAGAGAAATGTAACGTAACAATTGCGCAAATTTTTAATAAAAATTTGATCAAAGTCAAGGTTTGGGAGAGAGGAGCTGGTCTTACTAAAGCTTGCGGAACTGCAGCGTGTGCTACTGCATATGCTGGTAAATTAAATAATCTTACAGAGAATAAAACCGATATAGAATTTTCAACTGGAAAATTATCAATTTCAATAGATGAAAATAATTCTATCCATATGAAAGGTCCTGTTTCAGAAATTGAAAAAATAAATATTAAATTATAATGGGAATCTTCGATAAATTCAAAATAGGATTTAAAAAAAGTGCATCAGCTTTCACTTCAGGGCTTAAAGAAATAATTGTTAAAAAGGAAATTGATGACGAAAATTTAAACAGAATCGAAGAATTTTTAATTCTATCAGATGTGGGGGTTGAGGCTGCCTCTGAAATAAAAGAAATAATTTCTAAAAAAAAAATTGATCCAAATAAAGATCTATCTAAAGAGATAAACTCTATTTTAAAAGAATATATAATTTCTTTGATGAAACCCTTAGAAAATAAATCCTTTTTTGAGAAAAAACAAAAGCTTAATGCAACGTTAATTTCTGGTGTAAACGGCGTTGGGAAAACAACAACTATCGGTAAAATAGGAAAAATATTGAAGACTAACGGCAGTAAAGTCATATTTGCAGCTTCAGATACATTTCGTGCCGCTGCAATTGAACAACTAGAAAGTTGGGCAAGTAAAGTAGATGTTCAAATAGTAAAATCATCTCAAGGATCTGATCCCGCCTCAGTTGCTTTTAAGGCTGTGGATGAAGCTATAAAAAATAATTTTGATCAAGTTTTGATAGATACTGCGGGAAGACTCCAAAATAAAAAAAATTTAATGGAAGAATATAAAAAGATAGCGAATGTCACAAAAAAAATAGATCCCAACGCACCTCATAATGTTATTTTAGTTTTAGATGCAACCTCAGGACAAAATGTATTAAATCAAGTCGAAGAATTTAATAAGATCATCCCCGTAACAGGTATCGTGATGACAAAATTAGATGGTACAGCCAAAGGAGGAATTTTGTTAGCATTAGCAAAGAAATATGAAATTCCAATTATTGCACTTGGCTTGGGTGAAAAAGAAGACGATTTACAGTTATTTGAAGCAAGGAAATTTGCTGAGGCTTTTACTCAAATTGATTAATTAGATTGCTAGAAATCAAAGGTTTATAAATATTACATTTATAATTATCATCAAATTTATAATGACCACAATCTTTAGAAAATGAGGAGATTATAAAATCAAATTTACCAGTGGTAGGATAAAGTTCTAGTTTTTTACTGGTGATATCGTATTTAAAATTAGCATTTAAACTTTTAACGGCACTAATCATTACCAATGTTTTATCATCTTTTAATAAATAATAAGCAAAATCGTCTGGAAATACCGGAAAATCATACTCCTGTAAAAAATATTTTGCTTTTGAAGGAAACCACTCGTAAGAAATTAAAGGTGAAGAAGACTTTGTTAAATGATTATAAATATAAAGATCTTTTGGATAATCATTTATATAATTATCGTTTTCACCTCTAGCTAAAATAGATTTTTCTCTACCTTTAAAATATAAGCTAAACTCTTTGTTGTGTGAGTCCATATGATCTATGTGAAATAAATCATCTGGTTCAAAAAAATCATCTTGTGAATAAACGTTTGCAATAAAAAAAAATATTGCAATAAATAAAAAAGATAATCTTTTCATTATGTTTTAATAAAATTAAATTCTGAATTATATTTGTTAAGATTGTGGCTTAATTTAAACTCTTGAAAAATGAGTTAAGAGCTTTAACAAGGCTTTCATCATACTCCATCATATGATTGTCATATTTTGTGAAATATGAATATTTTGGTTCATTTGCTTTTTCATATATTTTTTTTCCCATAAAAAATGGAACTATCTGGTCAGCCTCACCGTGCATTATTAAAATTGGAACTTTTATATTCTGAATTTTTTTTTCATTATCAAATTTATCTTTTAGTAATAAGCCTACGGGTATGTATGGATAAAAGGTTTTAGATGCATCAATCATAGAAGTAAAAGGAGTTTCCAATACAACGCCGGCAAAGTTTTTATTTTGTGATAAATGGGTTGCAACACCAGTTCCTAGAGACTCACCATAAATAACGATATTTTCCTCTTTAACTCCTTTTCTCACTAACCAATTTATTCCACTTTTCCCGTCTTCATAAAGTCCCTTTTCAGATGGTTTCCCTTTATTACCACTAAACCCTCTCCAAGCAATTATTAAAAAATTAACATCCATTTTATGGAAATGGTTTAATTTATGAATTCTATTTTCAAGAGAGCCAGCATTTCCATGAAAATATAAAACCGTCTTATATTTTTGTAAGTTTTTCTCATGAAACCAGCCCAATAATTCAATATTATCATCTGTATCAATTTTTACTTTTTCTATAGGTACTAATATTTGATCGTTAGAATAATTATTTTCATTCGGGTGATATAACAAGTTCCTCTGATAAAAATATAAAAAAACTAAGATTAAGAAATAAACAAAAACAACTATTTGAAAAAATAACAACAAATTATTCCTAAACTTTTTTAACATTTTTTTTCTTTGCTAAGTATATGCCAAAAAACACCAAGATCGTTCCAATGAAATGATAATTTTCGAATTGTTCATCAAATAAAAAATACCCATAAATTGCTCCATAAACTGTAAAAACATAAAGAGTGAAACCCGTTAATGAAGCACCTAATTTTTTTTGAGCAACAGTATAAAGTGTAAAAGCTATTATTCCTGGTGAAATAGCAGCAAAAATTACCCAGAAGTAAAATTCAGGTATAAATACTGTTTGTTTATAAAATATTTCTTCACCAATGTAGAATGGTAATAAACTTAATGCTCCAAAAAATGATATCAATGTAAATCTTTCAAAAATTTTTAGTTTTGAATTCCAGTAAAATAAATAAATAGAATATAATGCCCATCCTATTGCAGCAGCCAGCATCCATAAATCACCAATAGTAAATTGTAAATTAATTAATAAAATTAAATCTCCTTTTATAATGATTGTAAAAACTCCTATTAAACAAACGATTAATCCAATTATTTTAGTGAAATTTATTTTTTCGTGAAAAAAAAAGTATGAAATTAAAATTATAAATACAGGAGAAGATGTATAAATAATTCCCATATTCGTTACAGTTGTAGTTTCACCTGCCAAAAATGGAAAGGCTCCGCATACACCACACCCCATTGAGCCTAAAAAAAATAATTTTTTGTATTCCTTTTTAATGATTTTAAAATTTTTTTTTAATGTTATGTAAGTAAAAGGTAATAATATTAAAAAAACTAGTGTCCATCTCCAAAAAGCTAATGATATTGGAGGAACAAATTCAACACCACCTCTTGCTACCACAAGATTACTTGCCATAAAAATAGGTTGAATGAATAATAAGGAAAATGAAAAAAAATTTTTTTTCGAGTTAATCAATTTAATTGGAATTAGCTTTTATCAAAAAAGGCTTCATAAATCATCATAATGATAGCTACAGCCATTAGAATATAAACAGGCAATACATCAAGAAAACCAATCATCATTGATTTAGTAAGTGTAGTTGCTAAGCCAATTAGAAAAAAAACAGCAAATGATAATCCTATTAATGTTGTTATTTTATTCATAAATTTATTCCTGACATTCTTTTTCTAACCATTTAGCAACACCTAAAAATCTATGATCATCATATTTGTTACCAATTAATTGAACTCCTAATGGTAGATTATTTTCACCCTCAAGTAAAGGCAGCGAAATACAAGGTGTACCTAAATATGACCAGACTTTGTTAAATTCTGCTGTTCCAGTACTCTTCAATCCTTTGGGTGCAACACCAGGACTGGAAGGAGATAAAACTCCATGGTAGTCCTCAAATACTTCTTCGTAAGACTCGAAACTTCTTTTCATGAAGTCAATTGCCTCTGCATATTCTTTTGCAGTGTACTTATTTCCATTTGAAATAGCGTCTTGCATATACTTAGAAAGTTTCTTCTTAAATTTTTTATAATAAACAGAAAAATTATTAGCTAAATCTGTTTCATGAATAATCTGGTGATATTTGTGTATATCTTTAAAATAAGAGGGAGTATCGAATATTTCAATATTTTTTTTAAATGATTTGATAAAATATTCAAAAGACTCTCGTGATTTTTTATCAATTATTTTCCAATGATCAGTTTTATAAAAAATAAATTTAGGTTCAAAAATTGGACCTTTCTTCGTTTCAGACAAAATATTTTCCGTAGAATAATGAATTGTAGCTGCATCATATTTATCTTTCTTTATTAATACCTTAGCTAACATAGCTACATCTTCAACCTTACGTCCAAACATACCAATTTGATCTAGGCTAAATGAAGTTCTTAAAACTCCATTTCTTGAAATAAGTCCGTAACTTGGTTTATAACCAACAACACCACAATAAGATGCCGGTCTAATTACAGACCCTCCTGTTTGAGATCCGATAGAAGCTGGAGCCATGAAAGAAGCCACCGAAGCTGCAGATCCACTAGATGAACCACCTGGCGTTCTATTTTTATCGTGAGGATTAGTTGTAGCTGGGGGCCCTAAGTAGGCAAGTTCTGAGGTTGCTGTTTTGCCCATAACAATTGCTCCTGATGCGTGAAGCAAATCAATTATTTCAGCATTTTGAGAATAGGACTTACCTTTTCTAATAACAGTTCCACATTCGGTTGGCATATCAACAGTTCCAATAATATCTTTAACTGCTATTGGCACTCCATGAAGAGAGCCTGTGGGTTTGCCTGCTCTTCTATGTTCGTCTGCTTCAGTTGCTTTTTCTAATAAAACTTTTTTATCGAAATGTGCCCAGGCTTTTAAATCTTTTTCAAATAGTTTTATTCTATCTATATATTTTTCACAAACTTCAACCGATGAAAGTTGACCACTTTTTATTTTTTCAGCTAATTCTTCTAAACTTAAAGAGAATATATCTGTCATTTAAAATTAATTAGCAAATAAAGTTTCTGGTAACCAAAGTGCTATTCCTGGAAACAAATACATTAAAACCATTGCTAAGATTACAATTCCTAAGAATGGCATTATTCCACTAAATATTTGCATTAATTCAACATTTTTTGATTGAACCCCTTTTAAATAGTAAGCAGACATAGCCATTGGTGGAGTTAAAAATGAAGTTTGTAAATTTAAGGCAATCAACATTGCAAAGAAATATGGATTAACCCCAAAAAATTCAACCAACGGTAAGAAAATTGGAACAAAAATAATTAAAATTTCTGTCCATTCTAGTGGCCACCCTAATAAAAAAATAATTATTTGGGTTATTACTAAGAACTGCCAAGGCTGAAGATTTAAAGATTTAAAAAAATGTTCAAATACTTCATGACCACCTAAATATGAAAAAACAGAAGCAAAAGTCCAGGAACCGATAAATAACCACATAATCATAGCTGTTGTTTTTGCTGTTAAAAATACTGACTCTTTAAAATTTTTCCATTTTAAGGTTTTGTAGAAATAGGAAAGTACTAAAGCGCCAAAAGCACCCACTGCTGCAGCCTCTGCTGGAGTGGCAATACCCGCAAGTATAGTTCCCAAAACTAAAATAATAAGTGAGAATAATGGTAAGAATGAAACTAAAACTTCTCTCATGATTACAGATGGTGGTGGTATCTCTTCTGCAGCTGGTTTGGGGGCTATTGATGGATTTAACCAAGCCCTAAAAACTGCATAACCAATGTACAATCCGGCTAACATCAGTCCTGGAAATATTGCAGCAGCAAATAATCTTAAAGGAGATAACTGTGCAATGACAGAGTAAACAATTAACATAATGCTTGGTGGAATTAAAATTCCTAAGCAACCGCCAGAGCAAATTATTCCAGAGGCAAATTTTTTATCATAACCAGCTTTTACCATCGCTGGCCAAGCTAAGAGTCCCATTAAAGTAACAACAGCTCCAATAATTCCTGTTGCTGTTGAAAATAAAGTACAAGTGATTAACGCTGCAACTGCCATCGAAGCAGGAAGTTTGTGAGAAGCTAATCTAATTGCAAAAAATAATTTTGCAACTATCCCTGCTCTTTCAACTAAATAACCCATGAATAGAAAAAGTGGTACGGCGGTCAAGACATTGTTGTCCATTACCGTATAGGTATTTTGTACAAAAAGTTGGAATATCCTGTTATCAAAAAGATGTTCCATTTTTGTTGGATCAAAGTAAGCATAATATCCAAAACCCAAACCCATTGCCATTAATGTGAATGCAATTGGAAATCCTAATAAAACTGCAAATAGGAATATCCCCATCATCATAATTGCTACTTCTGGATTAGTAAGACTAAATAGCATCGTCTATATTTCCTTTTTGAGCAGTTCTCATTAATATTTTTTCAGTTTCCTCGGCATCTGCTGAAACCCTTTCTGGCCAACTACCTTGTTTAATACAAATCAAACATCTGAATACTTCACTAACACCCTGCAATGTTAGAAGAGCTCCTGACAAAGGTATTAAAGATTTTGCCATATAAATTTGAATTTGTGCAGGACTATTCCAACTTGTTTCTTTAATTTTCCATGCTAGTGCTGCATACTCGTAACCATAAAAAGCTAAAGCAATAACGCCAGGGAAGAAGAAAATAAAATATAAAACTAAATCGATATAAGCCTGTGTTTTTTGAGAGAATAATCTATAGATGACATCTCCTCTAACGTGCGCTTCAGTTGATAATGTATAAGCACCTGCCATCATAAAAATTGCTCCATACATTTGAAGACTAAAATCAAAATTCCATAAAGTGGGAGCATTTAGTGCATATGCCATAAAGACCTCATAGCATGTTCCACCCATTAAGATAACTATGCACCAAGAAAAAGCCTTACCCATCGAGACACTTAAACGATCAGCAAACTTTATGTATGATCTCATCATAGATATAAACTTTTATTGAATTGTGCTTAAATAATCAAATAAAAAAGGGGGCCGAAGCCCCCCTTAATAAAATTTACAAAAGTTAATTATATCTTAACTTTTCCAATTGGACCAAACTCATTTTCATACGCAAGTTTGTAATTTGGCTGATTCATCAGCAAGTATTTCATTACTCTCTTCGCATATGATTTCTGAGAATCGACAACTTTTTTAAAGAAAGGATCTTTCTTATTAAAGTCACCAATTACTTTGTCCCAACCTTTTAATTGTTGAGCTAAGATTTCATCAGAAGTTTGGTAAACATTAACTTTATGCTCATTCATCAATTTAGCTAAGTCAGCTGAATATCTTACTAGAGCTTTAAAGTAGTTATCACTGTTTGCAGCATAAGCAGCATTTTTCAATATTGCTTGGTGCGCTGGTGATAAACTATTATATGTTTTTTTGTTTACTGGTATCTCAAACATCTCTTGAGATTGGTGGAAGCTTCCTAAGTGATAGTGCTTAGAAACATCTTGCATACCAAATTGAGAGTCTGAAGTTGGGTTGTTAAACTCAGCAGCTTCAATCAAACCAGTTTTCATAGCTGGTTGAATTTCACCACCTGGTAATTGTCTAACTACCATTCCCATTGCAGTTAAAACGTTAGTCGCTAAACCAACTGTTCTATACTTCATACCTTTAACGTCAGATACTTTAGTTACGTTCTTTTTGAACCAACCGAAAGGCTGCGCTGGCATAGGCATATGGAAAAAGCCAATATAATCGAAACCTACTTTTGCAAGTGTTTCATCATAAAGTTTTCTTCCTCCACCATACTCCATCCATCCCATAACTTCTTGAGATGACATACCGTATGAAGGACCAGTTCCAAATAAAGATGCAGCTGGATTTTTACCATACCAATATGCAGTCACCCAGTGACCCATATCGACTACACCAGAACTTACTGCTTGTCCGATTTCTGAAGTCTTTACGACTGCTCCAACTGGTTGAAGATCTATCTTAAGTGTACCTCCAGACATTTCGTCTACCATTTTGCAGTAGTCTCCGGCCATTTCAAAAAAGATGTTAGCTCCACTTGGCCATGCAGCTTGCATCTTTAAAGTTGTGTGACCGCCAGCAGTTGCTATATTAGGCATTGCAACAGCAGCTGCAGCTACAGCACTCGCTTTAGCAGCAGTTTTAAAGAACTTACGTCTTGAAGATGTTTTAATCTTCAATGATTTGTTTTCTTTAGTCATTATTACTCCTCTTTAGTTAATTAACTGGGGTAATTAAGCATAGAATCAAATTAGAGTCTTTCTAAAAAAACGTATTGATGCCGCAGAAATTTAATTAAATTCAATCTAGAGTAGTATTAATTAACTTTATTTACACAATTTCCGGTGTTAAAAAACTCATCAATATTATCAATAGCTAAATTGGCCATTGCAATCCTAGTGTCTTTAGTTGCGCTTCCTAAATGAGGTAAAATGAATGCTGATTTAATTTTAAGATAACCGGGATTTAAATTTGGCTCATTCTTGTAAACATCTAAACCCGCTGCATAAATTTTTCTTCTATTAAGTGCATCTATCAAAGCTTCGTCATCAACTATATCACCTCTTGCAACATTTGTTATTACTGCTCCTTTTGGAAAATATTCGACTGTTTCTTTATTTATCATATTTTCAGTTTCTTTGGTTGCAGGGCAACAAATAGACAAGACATCTGAAACTGAGAAAAGACTTTTAATATTATCGTGATAAGTAGCTCCATTTTCTTTATCTTCAGATAACTTTGATCTATTGTGATAATGTATCACCATACCTAAAGACTTTGCTATTCTTGCAATTTTTTGTCCAATCCTTCCCATCCCTAAAACTCCCAACCTAGTTCCAGTTAGTTGCTTACCAATTAAATAATCTGCTGACCATTTCCAACCACCGTCTTTTGCAGACTGAATACCTTCTGAAGCTCTTCTGCATGCACCTAAAATTAATAGTATGCCGATTTCTGCCGTAGCATCGGACAATACATCTGGAGTATTGGTGACTGCGATACCTTTTTCTCTAGCAGCATTTAAGTCGATATTTCCAAAACCTACTGCAAAGTTTGAGATAATCTTAATTGTATCAGGCAATTTGCTAATAGTTTCTTTATCCATTTTATCAGTAAGTGATGTTAAAATTCCATCACAATCTTGGCTCATATCTATTACTTTGGATTGAGAATATAGCTCATCGTTGGTATTAAATATTGGATTAAATGTTTTAGACGCTTTATCTTCACTATCTTTGATCAATTTTCTTGTAATCAAAATTTTTTTCATAAACTTTTTTATTAATTAAGATCGAATATCTTGCCAGGATTCATAATATTGTTTTGATCAATACTTCTTTTAATTAATTTCATCAAAGGAATATTGTCTCCATGCTCCTTTAGAAGATATTCTTTTTTGTGAAGACCCACGCCGTGTTCTCCAGTTATTGTTCCGTTTAATTCTAGTGTCTTTTTAATCAACAAATCATTAAATTCCCTTATTTTTTTATAAGTTTCTTTTTTTTCAGGATCAAATGGTAACAGCACATGAAAATTCCCATCTCCAAGATGACCCACCATTGGAGCCCTAAGTCCAAATTTTTTTGCTTGCTCCTCAGCATAATTTACGCACTCTGTTATATTTGAAATAGGTAGACACACATCTGTTGAGTAAACTCTTCCATTATTTATCAAAGCTTTTACAGAATAGTATACATCCCATCTTGCCCTCCAAAGTTTATTTCTTTCTTCTAAATCTTTGGCCCATTTAAAGGAGCTACCATCATTATCTTTAGAGATTTCCTCGACGATTTTGATATTTTCATTATTAGATAATTCTGTGCCGTGAAATTCAAAAAAAAGCGTAGGTGTTTCCTCAACATTGGTTAATTTTGAATAATTTATACTTATACCCATTTGATCTTTGTTGAGCATTTCAATTCTTGCAATTGGTACACCATATTGAATTACTTGTTGTGCAGTTTGAACTGCTTTCTCCAAAGATGGGAAATGACAAACAGCAGACATTATACTTTCTGGTATAGGTGAGAGCCTTAATTGAACCTCAGTTATTATCCCAAGTGTTCCCTCAGAGCCTATAAATAAATTCGTTAGATTATAACCTGCTGAAGTCTTTTTTGTTCTTCCGCCTGTATTGATAATATCACCAGTAGGCATAACAACTGTAAGACCCGTGATAACAGTTTTCATAGTACCGTATTTAACTGCCATTGTTCCTGAGGCTGATGTGGAAGCCATACCACCAATTGCTGCATTTGCGCCTGGATCGATTGGAAAAAAAACACCATCTTCTCTTAAATATTCGTTTAGTTGCTCTTTTGTTACGCAAGCTTGAACTCTACAATCAAAGTCCTCAGCGTTAACACTTAAAATTTTATTCATTTTTTCTAAACAAATAGTTATTCCCTCTTCATTTCCTACAACATTACCCTCTAATGATGTTCCAGTACCAAAGGGTACTACAGGAATTTTATGTTCATTACAAAGTCTTAGTATTTGAGAAACCTCTTCATTGGTTTCTGGAAATACTACAGCTTTTGGTAAAATTGGATCATAGGTATCTTCACCTCTCGCGTAATTTGTTCTTGTAGATACAGATGTTGAAAATCTTGAATTAAAGATTTTTTTAAGTTCAGTTTGGACTTGATCATTCATATGCAGAGAATATTAATAAAGATTAAGAGAAAAATACAGCTTATTTAGTTAGCATTTTCTTTATATTTTCTAAAGCTTGTGAAATATTATCTCTTGAAGCTGCAAAGCTAAATCTTACGTAATTTTGGCAGGTTTCACCAAAAGCTGACCCTGGCACTATTGCTACTCCTGCTTCATGCATAGCCTTTCTAGCAAACTCTGCTCCATTCATCCCTGTTCCAATTACTTTAGGAAATGCATAGAAAGCCCCACCGGGTAAACTACATTCCACTCCTGGTAAATCGTTTAAACCTTTATAAATTATATCTCTTCTTTGGGTAAATTTTTCCATCATTGCATCAATTGAGTCGTCTGGTCCATCCAATGCAGCAATACCTGCAAATTGAGCTGCAGCATTAACACATGAAACACTATTAATTAATAATTTATTAACATGTTCAACTAAATGTTGTGGCCAAAAACTCCAACCAAGCCTCCATCCAGTCATTGAATAAGCTTTGCTCCATCCCTCTAATACAATTAATCTTTCTCTGAGCTCTGGATAATTAAAAAATGTTGGCATTTCTTTTCCGTCAAAAATTTGTCTGCTATAAATTTCATCACTTAATATTGTTACATGAGGGTGCTTTTTCAGACCATCAGCTAGAACATCAATATCCTTTCTGTCTACAAAGCTTCCAGTTGGATTGTTGGGGTTAATTAAAATCAATAATCGAGTTTTATCTGTTATTAAAGATAATATTTTGTCTGGATCAAATTTTAGATCTTTATTTTCTGTCAAATCATATGGAACTGAAGTTGAACCTGTGTAATTTATCATAGACTCGTAAATTGGGAATGCAGGTGTTGGATGTATAATTTCTGCTCCTGGCTCACCAAAACATTGGATAGCATAACTCATTGTAGGCTTTCCGCCTGGCATTATTATTATTCTTTCAAAATCAATATCTACGTTATAACGTTTTTTTATCCATCTAGTTACCGATTGACGACACTCTGGGATACCGTTTGACATAACATATCCATGATGTCCATCATCAAGTGCTTTTTTAGCAGCATCAACAACATGTTTTGGAGTTTTAAAATCTGGTTGCCCTAACCCTAAATGTATCATAGGTTTTCCTTGAGCTTCTAGTTTTTTTGCCTCCGCAAGAACGGTAAATGCAGACTCTGTCCCTAATCTTTCTAAACTTTTAGCTAATTTCATAATTTAATCTCTATTTTCTATAGATTAATTTTGAACTATTCAACTCTTTTAAATTTTTACAGCCCATTAAAACCATATTTCTATTTATCTCATCGTGCATGTTTTGAAGCAAATGTTCAACACCTTGTTGCCCCCCTGCGGCCAAAGAGAACAAAAACATTTTTCCAAAACTACACGCTTTTGCACCTGCTGCTATAGCCTTTAAAACATGTGTTCCTCTTCTAACCCCTCCGTCCAAAATAATCTCTAATTTATCGCCCACAGCATCTGAGATCGCCTTCACTTGATCAAAAGGTGATCGTGATCCATCCAACTGTCTACCTCCATGATTTGAAATCATTATAGCGGTGCAACCAATATCAATTGCTCGTTTTGCATCTTCAATTGACATAACTCCTTTTAATGCAAAAGGCCCATTCCACCTCTTTGCACAATATTCTGCATCCTTCCATCCCATTGCAGGATCATATTGTTCATTGATATATTCGATAACAGACTTTGAGATATTTGTTCCTTTATCTGTTTTTTTTTTTACATTTGATAATTCAAATTTTTTACCAGTTAAATAATTAAATACCCATCTCGGTCTCATTGCAAAACTTAATAAGCTTTGTAAAGTTAATTTTGGTGGTGTCGTGAAACCTGTCCTGTGATCTTTTTCTCTATTACCTGCTACTAGAGTATCGACTGTTAAACACATTGCGTCAAAACCGGATCTTCTAGACCTATCAATCAAATCATCTGAAATAGATCTGTCTTTATGAACATAAAGTTGAAATAATTTCGGACCACTAGATATATTTGATATTTCCTCTATAGAATTATTTCCCATAGATGACATGCTATAAAAAGTACCATATTTTTCGGCAGCTCTAGCTGAAGCTTTATCTCCTTCGGGGTGATAAAGTCTTTGCATAGCTGCTGGCGAAAGAAATATTGGCATGTCTATTTTTCGTCCAAAAAGAGTTGTGGATAAATCTGGTTTACCAACACTCGCTAAAATATTTGGAACCAGGTCACATTCATTAAATGAGTTTGTATTTCTTCTTAAAGTCGACTCGTCATCTGAGCCACCGTCTATATAGTGAAAGATTGGTGAAGGTAATTTTTTTTTAGCTAATTTTCGGAAATCTTCAAAATTATAACAATCTTTGAGACTCACACTATCGTCTAAATCTTAAATTACTTCTATTTAAGTCACTTATCTTTGTGCATCCCATAAGTTTCATATCACGCACTAATTCAGCTTTATATTTTTCTAAAGCTCTTTCGACGCCTGCTTGACCTCCAGCTGCTAAAGCATAAAGATATAATCTTCCCCCTGAACAAGCCTTAGCACCTAATGATAATGCTTTGAGCATATGTGTGCCTCTATGAATTCCACCTTCACAAATCACGTCTAATTTATCACCAACTGCATCAACAATTTCTGCAAGTTGATCAAAAGGCGATCTAGATCCATCTAACTGTCTTCCGCCATGATTTGATACCATTATGCCTGTGCATCCTATATCTACTGCTCTTTTTGCATCTTCTACACTCATAACTCCTTTGAGAGGAGTTGAGGAAGTCGATTTGTCTACTACGATATTTGGAAAAAAATTAGATTTACCTTTTTATTTATCACCAACAGCTTTACAGAGACTTTTTCATTACGATGGAGAAAGAGCAGTTGGAAAAGCAGCAAAAAAATTTAATACAATGTTTGGTGTCTCTGCTCTAGCCACAGTTAGTGTAGAGGAAATTTCTTCAATGATTGATACACCTAAAATGTTTCAGTTTTATTTTCATAAAGATAGAGGTTTAAACGATTCTTGTTTGGAGAGAGCTAAAGCAGCAAATTTTGATGTGATGGCTTTAACAGTTGATACTATTACTGGAGGAAATAGAGAGAGAGACTTAAGAACAGGATTTACCTCTCCACCAAAGTTAA
>CABYYA010000010.1 GCA_902523125.1 uncultured Pelagibacteraceae bacterium
ATTTATAATTATAGATAAATGCAAAATCTTAAAAAACTAAAAGGAGATGCATCACATAGAAAGTTTTTTAGAAAGAAGTATAATCAAGGTAACTCAATCGTAATTCGAGCAAAAAAGGACAAATTTAAAAATCTTCTTGTTTATGATGCAATTAGTAAGGTTTTAAATAAAAACAAAATTCTAGCACCAAAATTATATCGAGAAAATTATAAAAATAATTATATTGAAGTTGAGGATTTTGGAAATAAGACAATTTTCCAAATTTTGAAGAAAAGTAAAAATAAAAAATTTTTATATTTTAAAAATATAATAAAATTACTTAATCGAATACAATCAATAAAAGATAAAAAAATTAGAAATTTTAAAAATAAATATTATCGAATACCTAAGTATAAAAATGAAATATTAATTCAAGAAGCTAATTTATTTTGTGAGTGGTATGTGAAAAAAAATTTGTCAAAAAATAAAAGACAAGAATTTAATAAAAATTTTAAAAAAATAATAAAAACCTTATCTTCATGCCTTAAGATGAAAAATGATATATTTGTTCATAGAGATTTTCATGTATCAAATTTGATACTTGTTAATAACAGAATAGGCGTAGTTGATAGTCAAGATGCTTTAATCGGGAATAGAGCTTATGATTTAGCCTCTTTAGTAGATGATGTAAGATTAAGAACCTCAAAAGTTTTAAAAAAAAAGATTTTTAATTTTTATATAAGTATTCAAAGAAAAATTGATAAGAAAAAATTAAAAAATGATTTTGAAATTTTATCTATTTTAAGAAACCTTAAAATAATTGGAATATTTACACGTTTGGCAATCCGAGATAAAAAAAAGGATTATTTAAAATTAATACCTTATGCTTGGGATTTGATTTCTTTAAGAGTTAATGAAAATGAAATTTTCTCAGATTTAAAAAAATTACTAAATGATAATTTCAAAAAAAACTTATGAAAATCAATACTGCCCTAATTCTATGTGCTGGATTTGGTAAAAGATTAAATCCTTTAACACTTAAAAAACCCAAGCCATTACTTCAAATAAAAAATCAAACAATTTTAGCAAATTGTATAAATACCATCATTAAATTAAAAGTTGAAAATATTTTTTTAAACACTTTTTATTTAAGTGAACAAATTATTGATTTTTTTAAAGACAAAAATTTTTCAGTAAAAATAAATATTATAGAGGATGGTAAAAATATTTTAGATACTGGTGGAGGAGTTTTAAATATGATTAACCATTCAGATAGTATGGATTTTTTTGTTTTTAATCCTGACACTATTTGGAATGAAAATTATGTGAGTGAAATTAATGATATGCAAAAATATTACTTTCAAAATAAATTAAATAATATTCTCTTATTAGTTAATAAAAAACTAAGCTTTGATAATAATTTAGGGGGCGATTTTGATTTAGAAGATAATATAATTGAAAAAAGTTTTGAGAAAAACTTTATATATACTGGTTGTCAAATTTTGAATAAAAACTTATTTAATGAATATGTAGTAGAAAACTTCTCGGTTTCTAAAATTTGGAACAAATTATTAATAAAACAACAATTAAATGGATTTGAGAGTACCAACAAATTTTACCACTTAACAAGTTTAGAAATTTTTAAAAAACTAAAAGGTTCTTAGATCTCTCTTCGTCTAGATATTTACATTCATTTATTTTAAAATTTTTACCAAATTTGATTATTAACGGATTTCCTGTTGGAATTTCTAATCTTGTGATTTGATTATTATCTAAATTAAACAAATATTTACATAAAGCTCTTATAGAGTTTCCGTGTGCTGTAATTAATATATTTTTATCAATTAGTTTAGGTTGTATTTCTTTTTTGAAGTACTCTAAAACTCTGTTGAATGTGTCTTTTAAAGATTCTGTGTCAGGAATGAACTCTTTGGGTATAACCTCATACGTTTCAATATTTATTGGATGATAAGAGCTTTCTCTATTTAGTTTTCCAGGTCTGATATCCCAAGATCTTCGAAATTCAAGAACTTTATCTTCACCAATTTTTTTTGCAGTCTCAATCTTATTCAACCCTGTAAGTTCACCATAGTGTCTTTCGTTTAGCTGCCATGCTCTTACAAAATCTTTTTTTGATTTCAATATTTTTTGTATTATTTTAAGTGTATTGTTTGCCCTCAATTGAAATGAAGAATAATAAAAATCTATATTTATATTTTGATTTTTGATAAGTAAACCAGCTTTTTCAGCTTCTATTTTTCCTTGATCTGTTAGATCAACATCAACCCAACCAGTAAATCTTTTTTCAAGATTCCAAGTACTCTGACCATGTCTTACTAATACTAAAAAACTCATCTTGTCATATCTGTAAATAATTTATAAAAAAACATTTAACTAGATGTCAAAATTTTTTTCTACATATAAAATAATATTTTATTTAATTAATATCATTTTAATTATTTTATATCTTTATCCTGGAAGTTTATTAGGCTGGATAGTCTATAATGATAAAAGTATACAACCTCAAATAACACCAGATGTTGTTATATCATCAAATCATTTTTATGCATTTGTATTAATTTCAATTATTGGTTTTTTAACTTTTGCTAATTCAAAGATAGATATTTTATTAATATTATATTTGATTTTTCTGTCTATAACTCTTGAAATTTTTCACCTACTTATACCTGAAAGAAGTTTTCAATGGTCTGATTTATTTGGAAATTTATTTGGTGTTATAGTTGTAATTCTTCTTAATAATTTTATAAATAAATATGGGAGATTTAAAAAATAAATTATTAGTTTTTATTTATTTTTTTACAATTGGCTGCTCATCAATTCCCTCAAACACTTCCAATAGTTGTTTAATTTTTAGTGAAAGATATTTATGGTATAAACATACAAAAAAAGTTGAGCAAAAGTGGGGTACACCTATTTACATTCAACTAGCAATAATTAAAATGGAGTCTGATTTTGATTGGCTAGCTAAACCTGCAAGACAAAAAATTTTCAAAGTAATACCTTATAAACGACCCTCTAGCTCTTTTGGTTATTCTCAGGCAGTTAAAGGGACTTGGGAACAATATAAAAGAGAAACTGGTAATAAATTAGCAACGAGAGCAAGATTTAAAGACAGCGTTGACTTCATTGGATGGTATACAAATAAATCTGAAAATATTTTAAGAATATCAAAAAAGGATGCTTTCAAACAGTATCTTGCATATCATGAAGGATGGGGAAATTATAAAAATTATAAAAAAAACAAAAAAGTGATTGGATTAGCTAAAAAGGTTGAGAGACAATCTAATACTTACAAAAAACAATTATTGAAATGCAATCGGGTAACTAAAAGCTCCGTATGTTAATATTTCTTCCAGTCCATAATATTTAATAGGAAATTGAACCAAATAATTAGAAGCTAGTACAACTAGCCCCATTAAAAATGAAAGTGCCAAAAATATTTTATTCATCAGTTAGTTTTAGATTGCGCTGTTTTTTTTTGAAACGGAGATTTAATTAATAAGCTTTTTTTTAGTTTTTTTAATCTAGGAGATAAATTTTTATTTTTTACAGATTTCAGAAATTCATCAAAACTACCTTTTTTGTCTACTGATCTAACCCCTGCATTACTAACTGTCAATTTTAAGCTTCTTTTTAAAAGTTCACTTGTGAATTTTACTTTTTTTAAATTAGGTAAAAATCTTCTTTTTGTCTTATTGTTAGCATGACTAACGTTATGACCTTTCATTGGATTTTTTCCAGTTAATTCGCATTTTTTTGTCATAATTTGTTCGACTATATAAAGTGAGATATTGATGGCGTCAAGTTTATTAGATTATTCTAATCCTTTTTTCCTACTATTTCATTAAAGCTTTTTACACCATCTTTTAATAATATTTCCTTCAGCTCTTTTTTAATTAGACCAACAATATTTGGACCTCTAAAAACCATGCCTGTGTAAAGTTGTAAATAATCAGCTCCTGCTAAAAATTTTTGATAAGCAGATCTGCCGGAGTCCACACCACCTACACCTATAATTTTGATTCTGCCTTTTAAAACTTTATAAAATTTTCTAATCAACTCTGAAGACTTGAACTCAATAGGTTTCCCGGATAATCCTCCTTTTTGATGGCTTTGCGTATTTTGTAAATTTTCTCTTGTTGTATCAGATGTGTTAGAAATAATAGCAGCTTCTATCTTGTTATCTAAAAGCACTTCAGAAATTTTCATAATTTCTTTATCGTTAATATCTGGTGATACTTTTACCGCTATAGGTGTTTTAGAGTTAAGATCTCTCTTCTCTTTTTCTATTAGTTTTAATAGATCATCTAATTTTTTTTGATCATGAAAGTTTCTTAAATCTTCGGTGTTTGGTGAGGAAATATTAACAGTAATATAATCAGAGGTCCCATTAAATATTTTTAAACACTGTATATAATCATTTGCTCTATCCTCTGAGTCTTTATTAGGTCCAATATTTATTCCAAGTAATCCGGTTGGATTATTTCTTTTAATTCGATCTACAATGTTTTTTGAACCTAGGTTATTGAAACCAAGTCTATTTATCAGGGCCTCATCTTCTACCAGTCTAAAAACTCTAGGTTTGGGATTTCCGTATTGTTGTAACGGTGTGACAGTTCCTACTTCGACGAAACCAAACCCTAAATTGAATAATGAATTATATACCTCGGCATTCTTATCAAATCCTGCTGCCATACCGATTGGATTTTCTATTTCTTTGTTAAATAATTTTGTCCTAAAAAGAGGGTTATTTTTTTCGTCATCTAAAATATTTGGAATAAAATTAAATTTTAGTGACTTTATAGCTAAACTATGAGCCATCTCAGGATCTAATTTAAAAATTAAAGATCTTAAATTTGAAAACATTATTTAATTTTATTTAATATAAGATCTTTTGTTTCTTTCACACCAAAAAAACTTATAAAAAAACCCATCCTTGGTCCATTTTCGTCTCCAAAAACTACCTCGTAAATTAATTTAAACCAATCTCGGAGGCTCTCATTGTATCCATTTTCTTTACCAGTCGAATATATCATTGTTTGAATATCTTCTGGTTTCATTTTATCGTCACATTTATCTAAAGTTTTTACCAGAGCTTCTAAAGCTTTTTTTTCTTCACCATTAGGTTTTTTATATTTTTTTTTCAATTTTATTACGTCGTTAAAATACTTTATTGCATAGCCTATTAAATTATCAAAAATAGGATTATCTTTTTCCGAAATGTCTTTTTTATATTTTTTAACAAATTTCCAAAGAAGTTCTTTGCTGTCAGCATTACTTGTTTCGACCAAGTTTAATAACATTGAAAATGACATAATCATATTTTCTTTAGGAACCAAACTATTATGAACATGCCATACAGGATTCATAAGTAGCTGCAACTCATTTTGATTTTTTGCTTTCTCAATCAGATCCAAATAATCATCAACAGTTTTTGAAACTATTTCTTTGTAAAGTTTTTTTGCTCTTTTTGGATTTTGATACATATACAGTGATAAACTTTCAGGAGAAGCATACTCTAACCATTGATCAATAGTGATACCGTTTCCCTTTGATTTTGAGATCTTCTCTCCTTTTTCATCCAAAAATAGTTCATATGCAAACCCCGACGGATTTGTTTTCCCAATCAATTTGATAATTTTTGTTGAGAGTATTGCGCTCTCTATAAGATCCTTTCCATACATTTCAAAATCAACATCTAGTGCATACCATCTCATAGCCCAATCAACTTTCCACTGTAATTTACAATTTCCATCATAAATGCTTGTTTCCAAATTTTTTCCATTATTATCAAAAACAATAATAGATTTTTCTTTACTAATATTTTTAACAGGTATTTCTAGAACATGACCCGTAACTGGACAAATTGGAAGAAATGGGCTGTAAGTTTTTTGTCTCTCTTTTCCTAGTGTAGGAAGTATTATATTCATTATACCATCATAATTCTCTAAAATAACTTGTAGAGAAGAGTTAAAGAAACCTGATTTATAAAGTGATGTTGAACTTTTAAAATTATATTTAAATTTAAAATTATTTAAAAATTTTTTTAACATTTCATTATTATGCTCACCAAAACTATTAAATTTTTCAAAGGGATCAGGCACATTAGTAAGCGGTTTGTGTAAATTTTTTTCTAATAATTCTTTTTGTGGAACGTTGTCAGGTACTTTTCTAAGACCATCCATATCATCTGAAAAAGTAATGATTTCAGTTGGTAAATCAGTCAAATGTTTTAGGGCATTTACAATCATTGATGTCCTTGCAACTTCTCCAAAAGTCCCTATATGTGGAAGGCCACTAGGACCATAACCTGTTTGGAGAATTATTTTGCCCTTTTTTTCTATAAAAGATTTTCTCTCCCGAAGCATTTTTTTTGCTTCAACGAAAGGCCATGCACTTGTTTTATCAAAATTCTCTTTTTTAATCATGATTAATTCAAATAAAATCTTAAATTAACGATTTAACTTATTCTTATAGAGTTGAAATTTATTTACCATAAAATAATGTTCTATCAAAATGTCTAATTATAAAACTGTTTTTTTTACTCTTGGAATTCTTCAAATAATTCTGGGAATTTTTATGTTGATACCAATATTTGTTCAATTTTTTTTTAAGGAAATTGACTCTTCTTTTTTTGGTGCTTCAATTATTACAATCATTTTTGGTACGCTATTTTTTTTATCCAATCTAGATCATGATAAAAAGTTAAATTTACAGCAAGCTTTTTTATTAACCGCATTATCTTGGCTAAGTATTGCAATTTTTGGCTCACTTCCTCTAACATTTTCTGAAGTCAACTTTTCGTTCACCAATGCTTTTTTCGAGAGTATGTCAGGCATTACAACAACTGGTTCAACAATCATTCCAAATTTAGAGGAGATGCCTAAAGCGATTTTGCTTTGGAGAGCAATTCTTCAATGGTTAGGTGGTATTGGAATAATTGTTATGGCGATCACTTTGATGCCAATAATGAATGTGGGTGGTATGCAATTATTCAAAATTTCTAATAGTGACTCATCTGAAAAAATTCTACCTAAATCGAAAGAAATTGCGTTGAGATTAATTTATATTTATTCTGGTCTCACTACATTATGTGCAATATCATATAAGATTCTTGGGATGAATACTTTTGATAGTATAACCCATTCTATGACAACAATAGCAACTGGGGGGTTTTCAAACTATAACGAGTCCATTGGTTTCTTTAACAGTTTTCCAATAGAAATTTCAGCAATGATTTTTATTATTTTGGGGAGTTTACCTTTTATCGCTTACATCAAATTCTTAAACGGTAACAGAAGAATTTTTTTTTCAGATATTCAAATTAGAACATTTTTAAAAATAATCTTAATAAGTATTCTTATCTTATCAATTTATTTGTTTTTAGATAAATCATCTGAACTAAACTTAAGAACAGTTTTATTTAATGTAATATCAATTTTGACAGGAACTGGGTATGTAAATGCACAATTTGATAACTGGGGTGGATTTCCTTTAATTATATTTATAGGTTTAATGTTTATCGGTGGATGTGCTGGCTCAACAACCTGTGGTGTAAAAATATTTAGATTTCAAATACTTTATTCATTTGTTTTGAATCAACTCAAAAAAATTATTTATCCTAAAGGAATTTTCATTCTAAAATATAACCAAAGCCCTGTTGATGATAAATTTACCGCATCAATTATCTCTTTCATTTACATGTACCTGGTAATTTTTTTTACAATTACAGCATTATTATCCTTGACAGGTCTTGACTTTATTACTTCAATTTCTGGTGCTGCAACATCTATTTCAAATGTAGGACCTGGGCTAGGTTCAACTATTGGACCAAACGGAAATTTTTCATCACTACCTGATATTTCTAAGTGGATTTTAAGTTTTGGTATGATTTTGGGTAGATTGGAATTATTTGCAATCCTTGTATTATTTTTACCATCTTTTTGGAGGAATTAAATTTGATAGAAATTAAAAAAAACTCTTTGTCTGAAATGTTTTCAGTTTATTTTGACAAAAGAATGCTCAAAATTTTATTGCTTGGTGCAATATCAGGTTTTCCATGGGTTTTGATTGGAAGTAGTCTAAGTTTATGGTTAAAAGAAGATGGATTAAGTAGATCAACTGTTGGATGGGCTGGATTAATTTTTGCAGTTTATGCTTTTAATTATTTATGGGCACCTTTAATAGATAGAATACAAATACCATTTTTAACAAAAAAAATAGGTCACAGAAGAGGATGGATTGTTTTGATGCAAATTATCATTTTACTCTCACTCGCTCTTTGGAGTTTACTCGACCCATCTGAAAATTTGACTTTAGTTGTTTCAGTCGGCTTAATAATTGCTATAGCATCATCAACTCAAGATATAACAGTTGATGCTTTAAGAATTGAACAGATAGGTGAGAATGAAGGAAAATCCATGGCTGCTGGAGCTGCAATGGCGGTTGTCGGTTGGTGGACAGGATACAAGTTAGGTGGGGTACTATCATTATTTGCAGCAGATATTCTACAAAACATTGGTTTTGAAAATTATTGGCAACTAACTTTCTTAATTTTGGGGATTTCAGTAATTTTAATGAACATTGGCTTAATGTTCATTAAAGAGTCTGGAAATTTAGATAGACAAAATCTACAAAAGGAAAATGACAAATTGATATCATCACAATTTAAGAACAAAAATATATTTACAAAATTGATAACATGGGTTGCTGGAACAATTAGTGGCCCAATCATTAGTTTTTTTAAAAAAAATGGCTTTTCAATTGCTCTTGGAATTTTAGGATTTGTTTTTTTATTTAAAGTAGGTGAGGCATTTCTTGGAAGGATGTCTATAATTTTTTATAAAGAAATAGGTTTTAGTAAATCAGATATCGCTATTTACTCCAAAACGTTAGGTTGGATCACTACTGTGACGTTTACTCTTTTAGGTGGGCTTTTTGTAATAAGATCCGGGGTTTTAAAAGCAATGTTTTTTGCTGGAGTAATGATGGCAAGTACAAACCTTTTGTTTAGTGTATTGGCCTGGAGCGATAAATCAGAATTTTTATTTGCTATCGCAGTTATTTTTGATGATATAGCTGCTGCATTTGCAACAGTAGCATTTGTAGCCTTTATATCTATGCTCGTAGACAGAGCCTATACAGCAACTCAATATGCCCTCTTAGCATCAATAGGCACTGCTGGTAGAACAACTTTAGCCTCCTCCTCTGGCGCTCTTGTTGATTGGTTAAATGGTGATTGGGGAATATTTTTTATTTTAACTGCGCTAATGGTAATTCCTTCCTTAATTATTTTATGGATTATGAAAAATAAACTAAAACTAAGTGAAAAATAATTTTTTAAGTAAATCTGTAGCTAACGTTTACTTTAAACCATCCAGTAATTCTGAGGTAGTTTCACAAATTCTATATGGGGAAAAATTTAAAATTTTATTGAAAAGAAAAAATTATATAAAAATAAAAACTCATTATGACAATTATATTGGATATATTAAAAAAGTTAAGTTTTTAGAAAATTTTAAACCCTCACATAAAATTTCAAAAATTAAATCTAGAATTTTCTTTAAAAAAGATAAAAAATTTTTATCTTCAAATCATTATCTATATTATGGGTCTGGTATATATGTAAGAAATAAAAATAAAAAGTATATAGAATTTGAAAAAAATAGATGGATCAAAAAAAGTGATATCAAAAATATAGATCATTATGAAAAAAATTATATAAAAATATTCAAATCCTTTTTAAACACAAAATACTTATGGGGTGGAAAAACTTGTGTTGGAATTGATTGTTCAGCATTAATTCAAATCTATTTTTATTACAATAGAATATTTTTTCCAAGAGATACAAAAGACCAAATAGGATTTTGTAAAAGAAAAAGAAGTAAAAATTGTAGTAAAGGAGATATCGTATTTTGGAAAGGACATGTTGGTATATGTCTAAATAAGTCCAGATTTATTCATGCTTATGGACCAAAAAAGAAGGTGATAATAATGCCAACAGCACAAACAATTAAATTAATTGATAAAACAGCAAATCTTAAAGTTAAAAAAGTAAGTAATATTTGTATTATTTAATCTCTACCAAAGTCAGGTTTGTTTACATCTTGTTTTAATTTAATAATTTTAGACCTAACTTTTTTAGTCTGTGATAATTTTTTTAAAATTGATTTATTATTTTTAGAATTTATATCTTTTTTGAAAGATTTTAAGTTTTTGATAAATAAGTCTATCGCTTTTGTAACATTAACTTTGTTATCAAAAAAAATATCTCTCCACATAATTTCATTTGAAGCAGCTATTCTTGAAAAATCTCTCAACCCTCCAGCACTGTATTTAATAAGCCCAAATTTAAGTATTTTTTCAAAATCTTGAGCAGATTTAACCAAATTATAGGCAATTAAATGCGGTAAATGACTTGTGATAGAAAAAACTTTGTCATGTTTTTCAGAATTCATAATAACAGTTTTTGAGCCCATCTTTTTCCAAAAAGAAATTAAAAATTTTAAATTCTTAGAACTTGTTTTTTTATCCTTAATTAATACACACCATTTATCCTCAAACATATCAGCTTTTCCAAACTCTGGTCCACTCACTTCTGATCCAGCGATAGGGTGACTCCTTATCCAATTTATACCACGCTTCAAAAATTTTTTAATAATTTTTGATGACTCTATTTTTGAAGATCCAGTATCAGTAATCAATGTCTTTGGCGAAATAGTTTTATTAATTTTAAGAATGAGTTTTTTATATTCACTTGTTGATGTACAAACAATCACTAAGTTTGAATTTGCCAAACCATCTTTAAGTGACTTAACAATTGTTCCGGGTAATCTAAGACTTTTTATTTTAGCAATATTAGATTTTGATTTTTCATAAACAAATATTTTTTTGGCTATTTTTTTTTTTGAAATCTTCCTTACTAAAGAAGAGCCTAATAATCCACAGCCTATAATTAATACATTTCTCATTTTCTAAATATATTTTGTGTAGCTTTGATAAATTTTATATTTTCCTCTTTTGACCCAATCGTTAATCGTAGCATATTTTTTATTTTATAGCCTTCTTCAGTAGATCTTAAAATAATTCCTTTTTTTTTTAATTTTTCATAAAAACTATTAGCTCTTAGTTTACATTTATTAAAATTTAATAATAAAAAGTTAGCAGAAACTTTATTTGAGCTAATATCGTAATTGTTCAAAAAATTTTTCAGTTTTGTTGCATAAAAATAATTATGTTTTACTGAACGAGAAATAAATCTTTTATCCTTGAGTGACTCAATAGCTGCCTTTTGAGCTACTTCATTAACATTGAATGGAGGTTTAATAACATTCAAAGCATCGATAATTTTTTTTGAACCATATCCCCAACCAACTCTTAGGGATGATAATCCGTAGATTTTTGAGAATGTCCTTAATATAAAAACGTTCTGCTTATTTTTGAATAAATCTAAACCAGATTTATAGTCTCTATTTTGCATGTACTCTGCATAAGCATCATCTATAACAAGTAAGATATTTTTTCTTAATCTTTTTCTTAAATTTACTAATTCAAAATTGTTCAAGTAAGTGCCAGTTGGATTATTTGGATTAGCAAGAAATACAATCCTAGTTTTATTGCTTACTTTTTTAATTATTTCCGAAACAGAAACTTTAAAATTTTTTTCTTTGGCAAAAACAACTTTTGCTCCAACTATTTTTGTATATATTCTGTACATTAAAAAACTAAATTGAGGAAGAATTACTTCATCTTTTGGTTTAAGGAAAAGTTGGCATAACATTTGAATAACTTCGTCTGAACCAGCTCCACAAATTATTTTTTCTTTGTCACAACTAAATTTTTTCGAAATCTGACTTCGTAATTTTTTAGACTTTCCATCGGGATATCTGAAAAGACTTAATTTTTTATTTGATATTGCTTTCTTAGCCCTGACACTTACTCCTAGAGCTGATTCATTTGCTGAAAGTTTAATGATTTTATTGAAACTCTTAATAGTTGATTTCCCAGGTTGATAAGCCTCGATATTAAATTTTTTAATTTTTATAGTCATCATCTTTTAAATTTTAGACTCTTTATAAATAAAATAACAATTTTTCATATAGAATTAGTTCAAATATTTTAAAAATTGACATACTAAATAACATCTTGTACAAAATTTATGCGCTGATTTACCTGAATTGCGAGCGCTTTAAAAAAACCGCTAAAAAAGTTTTTTTTCTCACAATTCAATAATTAGCACTGATAATTATGAATATTAATGAGAATATAAAAACGCTTATTATTAAAAAACCATTGAAACTTGATTGTGGTAAAACCATTAATAATTTTCCACTGGCATATGAAACTTATGGTTCGCTTAATAAAAATAAAGATAACGCAATCCTAGTTTTTCATGCACTTACTGGTGATCAATTTGTTACGGGTATTAATCCTGTCACAAAAAAAGATGGTTGGTGGTCTTACGCAGTAGGTCCTAACAAATCAATAGATACAAATAAATATTTTATTATTTGTGCAAATGTTATAGGTGGTTGTATGGGCTCATACGGTCCAAGCCACAATAATCCTGATACAAATAAAATTTATGGCACTGATTTTCCTGTAATAACTATTAATGACATGGTCAACGCACAAGTAAATTTATTAGATCATTTTGAGATAAAAAAACTTTTTTCAGTTGTTGGTGGATCGATGGGAGGAATGCAAGTTTTACAATTTATTAGTAATTATCCAGACAAAGCTAGTACAGTAGTACCAATTGCATGCACCTCTAGTCATTCTGCTCAAAATATAGCTTTTAATGAGTTGGGTAGACAGGCGATAGCATCAGATCATAATTGGTCAGACGGAAAATATTTATCTAATAATACTCTTCCTGATAAAGGATTATCAGTAGCGAGAATGGCTGCACATATAACTTATTTATCTAAAAAAGGTTTACAAGAAAAATTTGGAAGAAAACTTCAAGAAAGAGATGCCCTTAAATTTGGATTTGATGCAGATTTTCAAATAGAGAGTTATTTAAGATATCAAGGATCGGTTTTTGTAGATCGATTTGATGCTAATAGTTATCTTTATATCACAAGAGCAATGGATTATTTTGATCTAGTCAAACAATTTGATGGTAATTTATCTAATGCATTTAAAAAAACTAAGGCTAAATTTTTTGTAATATCTTTCACCTCAGACTGGCTTTATCCAACTCAAGAAAATAAAGATATAGTCATCGCTCTTAATGCAATTGGTGCTGATGTTGGATTTGTTGAAATAAAATCTGACAAAGGTCATGACTCTTTTTTATTAGATGTTCCAGACTTTTTGAAAACCCTTAAAAATTTTTTAGATAAATCTTACTCTGAGAGATAACATTGAAAACAGAATATAAAATAATAGTCGATTTAATAGAGGAAAAAACAAGAGTTTTGGATGTTGGTTGCGATGATGGCACATTAATGGAGTCATTAAAAAAAAATAAAAATGTAGATGCGAGAGGAATTGAGATTTCAAAGGATAAAGTTCAAACCTGCGTGTCAAAAGGACTTACTGTGATTGAAGGAAACGCAGAATTGGATTT
This sequence comes from uncultured Pelagibacteraceae bacterium, assembly GCA_902523125.1. GTDB lineage: Bacteria > Pseudomonadota > Alphaproteobacteria > Pelagibacterales > Pelagibacteraceae > Pelagibacter. The sequence goes on from CABYYA010000010.1 coordinate 13,574, forward strand.
AAAACAATTTCCAAATGACTCTTTTGATTATGTTGTCCTAGGTCAAACTTTACAAGCTTTCGTAAATCCTGAAATTGTTATAAAAGAACTTTTAAGAGTTGGAAAGAAAGCAATCATAACAATTCCAAATTTTGGTCATTGGAAAGTAAGATTAAATTTGCTTATCAAAGGAACTATGCCGATTACAGAATCATTGCCAAATGATTGGTATAACACACCAAATATCCATATGTGTACGATTAAGGATTTTGTTAAATTTTCAAAAATTATAAACTTTAAAATCTTTAAATCTTTAGCCCTGACTAATAAAAATATATCAAATATCAATAATTCTAATTTATTTTATAAGAATTTATTTGCAGAATTAGGTATATTTTTAATTGAAAAATAAGATGAGAATAGAAATAATTAAGTGTTTACAAGACAATTATAGTTATTTGTTAATCGATGATGCTAAACGTATTGGATGTGTTGTTGATCCTAGTGAGGCAGCTCCAATTATCAAATATGTTGAAAGTAATAATATTGAATTAAAATATATTCTTAATACTCATCATCATTATGATCATGTAGGTGGCAACTTAGAATTAAAGAAAAGATATAATTCTAAAATAGTTGGATTTAAAGAAGATAAAAATCGTATTCCAGAAATTGATGTGCTTGTTGAAGATAATCAAAAATGGAAAAGTGAAAATTTTGAGGCAAAAATTTATCACATACCAGGTCATACAAGTGGACATATCGCTTTTCATTTTTTTTTAGAAAAAAAAATTTTTACTGGGGATACTTTGTTTTCTTTAGGATGTGGTAGAATTTTTGAGGGAACTTATGAACAGATGTTCAGTTCATTAAAAAAAATAAAAGAGCTTCCAAAAGATACACAGATATATTGTGGTCATGAATATACATTACAAAATTCTAAATTTTGTGAGTCGAACGATCCTGATAATTCAAATTTAAAGAGGAAGATTGAAAAAATTAAAGAAAAAATAAAAAATGGTCAACCTACTATTCCATCTATTTTGTCTGATGAAATAGAATGCAATATATTTCTTAAAGCTAAAGATATTGAAAGTTTTTCAAAATTAAGAGATTTAAAGGATAATTTTTGATTTATAAAACTTGACTATAGGTTTGCTCAGATTATATTGCCTTAACAAAATTTAGAGAATTTATATGTCGTTCGCAGTCATACAAACAGGTGGTAAACAATACAAAGTCAAATCTGGAGAGATTTTGAAAATTGAGAAATTAACAGATGCTATAGCTAATTCAAAAATAGAATTTAATGAAATTTTAGCTTACGGAGATGGCAGTAAAATAGAAGTTGGAGCCCCAATGGTAAATGGTGCAAAAGTTGAAGCTGACTTAATTAAAAATAGTAAAAATAGGACTGTGTTAATTTTTAAAAAAAGAAGAAGACATAATTCAAGAAGAAAAAATGGACATAGACAAGAGTATTCTATGATTAGAATAAATAAAATTTTTTCAAAAGATGGCAAGATTCTTTCAGAGGCTGAAAAAATTTCTAAGGTAACAAAAAAGACAGAACCAAAAAAAGAGGCTAGTAAATAACTAGGAATTAATTATGGCAACAAAAAAAGCAGGTGGATCATCCAGAAATGGACGTGATAGTGCTGGAAGAAGGCTTGGTGTCAAAAAGTACGGTGGGCAATCTGTTATACCTGGAAACATAATTGTAAGACAGAGGGGCACAAAAATATTTCCTGGAGAAAACGTGGGAATGGGTAAAGATCATTCAATTTTTTCAGTGATAAAAGGGAAAGTAGTTTTTAAAAAAACAAAGTCAGATAGAACTTTTGTTTCAGTAAAACCCAATTAATAGTACAACTTAAACTATTGTTGTATTATGAAATTCTTAGATCAAGTTAAAATTTATATTAAAGCTGGAAATGGTGGAGATGGTTCTCCAAGTTTCAGAAGAGAAAAATTTATTGAATATGGTGGCCCAGATGGTGGTGATGGTGGAAAAGGCGGTTCAGTAATTTTAAAGGCTGAACAGAATTTAAATACCTTGATTGATTTTAGATATCAACAACATCATAAAGCAAAGAGGGGTGAAAACGGTGCGGGACAAAACCGAACAGGTAAGAGTGGTGAAGATTTAATTTTAAAGGTTCCTTTAGGAACGCAAGTTTTTGAAGAGGACAACAAAACATTAATTTACGACTTTGCAAAGATTAGTGAGGAATTTATTGCCGCTGTTGGCGGTAAAGGTGGATTGGGTAATACGAGATTTAAAAGTTCTACCAATAGGGCTCCGAGGAAATTTACAAAAGGAACTAAAGGAGAAGAGTTTACAATTTGGCTTCAATTGAAAACAATAGCTGATATTGGAATTATAGGATTACCTAATGCGGGTAAGTCAAGTTTATTAGCATCGGTTACAAACGCAAATCCTAAAATTGCTAACTATCAATTTACCACTTTAAATCCAAATTTGGGTGTAGCGAGTTATGATGATAAAGAAATTACGATAGCAGATATACCTGGATTAGTAGAAGGAGCTCATAAAGGCACAGGCTTAGGAATTCAGTTTTTGAAACATGTTGAGAGATGTAAATCTCTTTTACATTTAATCGATATTACAAGAGAAGATTTGAAAAAAAGCTATCAACAAGTAAAAAATGAACTTAAAAAATACAGCAACAAACTCATTAAAAAAAAAGAATTAATCGTTTTGAACAAAGTAGATCTCATTGATGAAAAAGAAGTCAATCACATAATCAAAGATTTTAAAAAAAATACTAAATCAGAAGTTGTTGCCTTATCAACATTTAATAAATCTTCAGTATCAAAAATTAAGTCAAAATTATTGAATTATGTATCTTAAAAACTCAAAAAAAATTGTTATCAAAATCGGATCTTCGCTTTTAGTTGATCATGATAAGAAAATAAGAAAAAAATGGCTCTCTAGCTTTGCAAAAGATATAAAAAAAATAAGATCAAATAACCAAAAAGTTATAGTTGTTTCTTCGGGCGCAATAGCTCTTGGATGTAAAAAAATGAATTATAATAAGAAAAATCTTAAATTAGATAAAAGTCAAGCAATTGCATCTATAGGTCAAATTGAATTGATGAATTTGTTCTCAGAAACATTTTCAAAATATAAATTAGATATTTCTCAAATTTTACTTACCCTTGATGATACTGAGGAGAGAAGAAGATCAATTAATGCAAAAAGAACTTTTGAAAACTTATTCGATCTTGATTTCATCCCTATTGTTAATGAGAATGATACTATTGCTACGTCTGAAATAAAATATGGAGATAACGATAGACTTGCCTCTAGAGTAGCTCAAATTACAAATGCAGATACTTTAATATTACTCTCTGATGTAGATGGTTTGTACACAAAAAACCCGAAAAAATTCAAAGATGCTAGGTTGATTAAGAAAGTAATTGATTTAGACAAAGTTATTAAAAGTATAAACATTAAAGGTATGACAGAATTAGGTAGTGGTGGCATGAATACAAAAATCGAAGCTGCTAAAATTTGTAATTTGGCTGGTTGTAATATGGTAATAGCAAATGGATTAAGTCTCAATCCTATCAATCGAATTCATAATGAAAATAACTGCACTTGGTTTATTTCTAAAGTATCAAAAATGCATGCAAGAAAAAAATGGATAATCAGCTCAATTTCTCCTAAAGGTGAACTTATAGTTGATGATGGCGCAAAAAAAGCTCTTCATAATGGAAAAAGTTTATTAGCTGCCGGAATTAAAAAAGTGGTTGGAAGATTTAATAAGGGAGATCATATCAAAATTTTAGACAATAAAAAAAAGGAGTTTGCTCGTGGACTTAGTTCTTTTTCGTCCAAAGAAATAAACTTAATTATGGGCTGTCATTCGAATGAAATACAAAAAATTTTAGGATATGTATCAAAATCTGAGGTTGTTCATAAAGATGATATGGTGAAAATCTAATGAGAAAGATATTAATTAATATTGGAACAAGATCAAAAGAAGCGTTTGCTCAACAAATAAATACATATAAAAAGAATAAAGTTTTAAGTGATTATCTTAAAATGATAAGGAAAAATAAGCATTTAATTATTAAAGAAAACAAAAAAGATATTGATCGAGCTATTAAAATAAAGCTTAAAGATAACTTAATAAATCGACTAATTTTAAATGAAAAAAAAATCTTGGATATTATCAATTCAGTAAAAAAAATAATTAAGTTAAAGGATCCAGTTCATAATGTTATTGAAAAATGGAAAAGACCTAATGGACTTGTATTTTCTAAAATATCAATTCCGATTGGTGTTATAGGCGTAATTTATGAAAGTAGACCAAATGTAACTTCAGATGTAGCATCATTATGTTTTAAATCTGGAAATCCAGTTATTTTGAAAGGTGGTTCTGAGGCTTTTTATTCTAATAAAATTTTATCAAATTTATTTAGAAAAGCATTGAAAATTAATAAAGTTAATCAAAACTTTGTTCAATTTATCGATATAAAGAATAGAAAAGTTGTAGATTTTTTACTCACTAAAATGATTAATTTTATTGATGTAGTTGTACCAAGAGGTGGAAAAAATTTAGTTAAAAAAGTACAAAACATTTCTAAAATTCCAACTATCGGTCATTTAGAAGGTGTTTGTCATTCATATGTTGATAAAGATGCAGATCCCAAAATTGCTATAAAGGTATTAGTTAATGCAAAATTAAGAAATACAGCGATTTGTGGAGCGACCGAAACAATTTTGCTTAATGAGCGTATAATCAAAAAGTTTGGAACTCATATATTAAAGGTGTTAGAGGAAAAGGGTTGTCAAATTATTGGTGATAATAAAATACGAAAAGTTTATAAAGGTAAAATCAGAAAGGCATCAATCAAAGATTGGTCAAAAGAATATTTATCTGCTAGCGTTTCTGTAAAATCAGTCAAAAACTTACAAGAGGCTATTTCTCATATTAATAAATATGGAACCATGCATACTGATTGTATTATTACTAAAAACAAAAAAACTGCTAAAAAATTTTTAATGGGAGTTAAAAGTTCAATAGCTATGCACAATACATCTACACAATTTGCAGATGGTGGTGAATTTGGATTTGGTGGTGAGGTTGGAATTTCAACAAATGTTCTTCCACCAAGAGGCCCTGTAGGACTTGGACAATTAATTTCCTACAAATATCAAGTAACAAGTAATGGTAAAATCAGAAATTAAATTAGTTAAAAAAAGACATAAAATTGGGATCCTGGGTGGATCCTTCGATCCTGCACACAAAGGTCACTTAACAATCTCAAAAGAGGCAATTAAAAGATTTGATTTACGAAATGTTATTTGGGCAATAACAAAAAAAAATCCTTTTAAAAAAAAGACGTATACAAGTTTGCATAATAGAATCAAGCATTGCAAAAAAATTATTGGATCAAGTAAATTGATTAAGGTAAAATTTTATGAGGATACAATTAAATCAAATAAAACTTTCGATTTAATAAATCATATTTCTAAGAACAAAAAAAATAAAATTTATTTTATAATGGGAGCTGATAATTTAATAAAATTTCATAAATGGTATAGATGGAAATTAATTTCACGAAAATGCAAAATAATAGTATTTGATAGGCATGGTTATAAAAAAAAATCCTTAAATTCAACCACATATAAAAGATTAAATACAGAAAATTTGAAATTTATTGAATTTGAAAAGGTCAATATTTCTTCTTCTCAATTGAGAAAAATTTGATATGGTTTAATTAACTAATGGACAAAATTTCTGATTTAAGAAAAATCATAATTCAAACTTTAGATATTAACAAAGCTTTAGACATTGTTAGCATCGATCTTAAAGATAAAAGTTCTATGGCTGAATACATGATTATAGCAAGTGGTACATCATCTAGACATATCCAGTCACTTTCTGAGCAAGTTTTAGAGAAATTTAAAGATTATGGAATGAAAGATTCAAAAATCGAGGGAAAAGACAGCATAGAGTGGAAATTGGTGGATGGAATAGATCTAATTGTTCACATATTTCATCCAGAAAAAAGAAAATTTTATGAATTAGAAAAAATATGGTCAGAATTTATTCCAAAAGAAAAACTTATAATATGAGGAAAATTTTTTTTATTATAAGTATATTTTTTATAAAATTTTCAATTTTTAATCCTATCATTGCAGCTGAAAATGATGTCTATAAAAAAATAGATTTATTTGGAGAAGTATTAGAAAAAATTAATAAAGAATATGTCGATGAAATAAATCAATCTGAAAGTATGGATGCTGCGATAGATGGTTTGCTTCAATCACTAGATCCTTACTCGGCATATATGTCACCTGAAATTTTTAACGAAATGCAGACTGAAACAAGCGGTGAGTTTGGTGGCTTGGGAATAGAGGTAAATATGGAGTCTGGAGTTGTCAAAGTAATTTCCCCTATTGACGACACTCCGGCATCTAAAGCTGGAATTAAAGCCGGTGACTACATCATAAAGATAGATGATATTCAGGTACAAGGTAAATCTCTAAGTGAGGCTGTAGACTTGATGAGAGGACCTGTAGGTTCATCAATTATTTTAACTGTGAGAAGAATTGGACAAAAAAAAGCTTTAATATTTGAAATTGTAAGAGAAATAATTCAAATTAAATCGGTTAAAGCCGATCTTTTGAAAAATAACATTGGTTATCTGAGATTAACTTCTTTTAATGAAAATAGTGGTGAACAAATAAGAGAACAAATTAAAGAATTTGAAAAAAATGGAAATATAAATTCATATATACTAGATTTAAGAAATAATCCTGGAGGGTTGTTATCTCAAGCTATAAGGATATCAGATTATTTTTTAGATAATGGAGAGATTGTATCTACCAAAAGTAGAAAAGTTTCTGAAAATAGAAAATGGTTTGCTAAAAAAGGAGATTTGATAGGAGGCAAAACTTTGGTCGTACTAATTAATTACGGTTCTGCATCTGCTTCAGAAATAGTTGCTGGAGCACTACAAGATCATAAAAGAGCAATTGTTTTAGGTGAAAATAGTTATGGAAAGGGTTCAGTGCAATCAATTATTCCACTAAAGAATAAAGGAGCAATACGACTCACTGTTGCAAAATATTACCTACCATCAGGCAAATCAATTTCTGAAGTCGGCGTAAGTCCTGATATTGAGATTAATGAAGATACAGAAGAATTTAGGATTAAGACAGATACCGATAATCAACTAAATTATGCATTAAAGCTTTTAAACGGTTAAATGAAAGAGCAATATAAACATCTACCACTCCGTAGTGGTGTAGGCATTGTTGTTCTTAATCAAGAAGATAAAATTTTCGTTGCAAGAAGAATAGACAACCCAAAAAACTTCTGGCAAATGCCACAAGGAGGTATTGAAGAAGGTGAAGATTTTCTTACCGCTGCATACAGGGAGTTAAAAGAAGAGACTAGTATTACAAAAGTAGAGCTAATTAAAGAATTAGATGGTTTTATAACATATGAATTACCAGATCATTTATTGGGTATAATTTGGAAGGGTAAGTATAAGGGGCAAAAACAGAAATGGTTTATAATGAAGTTCACTGGAGAGGATAGTGAAATAAATATTAAAACAAAAAAACCTGAATTTCTTCAATGGAAATGGATTGATTTGGAATCCTTAACAAAAGTTGTGGTAGATTTTAAATTACACGTTTATCAAGAAATTAAAAAAAAATTAGAGTTATTATTAGTTAATCGATCTTAGAACTTCGACTTTTTGATCTGCTAAATATTTAGCCTGATCACTTATCTCAGATTTACTTGCTTCCGCTTCAGCTTTGTTGAGTAAATCCCCTTGTTTAGATTTATCTAAATCTGTTACAGAAAATATTGTACTTGTTAAGATAGATAGATTATTATTTTTAAATTCAATAATTCCATCTTCTACATAATAATTTTTATCACCTGATTTCGAAAATACTTTAATTATCCCAGGTTTCAAAAAAGAAATAATGGGTATGTGATCTTTTAAAATCCCCATTTCACCCTCAAATGCAGGTACAACAACCTCTAAAACATCCTCCTTTACTAAAAAAGATTTTTCTGGGTTTACAATTTCAATTTTAAACTCTTCACTCATTAAGCGGCAGCTTCTTGTTCCATTTTTTTTGCTTTCTCAATTGCCTCTTCAATTGTGCCCACCATATAAAACGCTGCTTCAGGTAAATGATCATATTCACCTTTACAAATAGCATCAAAGCCTTTAATGGTTGAGTCTAAATCTACCAATTTTCCTGGTGATCCTGTGAAAACTTCTGCAACAAAAAATGGCTGAGATAAAAATCTTTGAATTTTTCTCGCTCTAGCTACAACCAGCTTATCCTCTTCAGATAATTCATCCATACCCAAAATGGCTATGATATCTTGTAATGATTTGTAAGATTGTAATATTTTTTGCACATCTCTTGCTACTCTATAATGTTCATCACCAACGATTCTAGGGTCTAGAATCCTTGAAGTTGAATCTAGTGGATCAACAGCAGGATATATTCCAATTTCAGCAATTTGTCTTGAAAGCACTGTTGTTGCATCCAAATGAGCAAAAGATGTAGCCGGAGCAGGGTCAGTTAAATCATCTGCAGGCACATAAATTGCTTGTACTGAGGTAATTGATCCTTTGTTAGTAGTGGTAATTCTTTCTTGAAGATTACCCATATCAGTTGCTAATGTTGGTTGATAACCAACTGCAGATGGAATTCTACCCAAAAGTGCTGAAACTTCTGATCCTGCTTGAGTAAATCTAAAAATATTATCAACAAAGAAAAGTACATCTTGTCCCTCTTGATCTCTAAAATATTCTGCTACAGTCAATCCGGTAAGTGCCACTCTAGCCCTAGCGCCTGGAGGTTCATTCATTTGTCCATAAACTAATGCTGCTTTAGATCCCGGTCCGTCCTGTTTGATAACACCAGACTCAATCATTTCATGATAAAGATCGTTTCCTTCCCTTGTTCTTTCTCCTACACCTGCAAAAACTGAAAAGCCACCATGTGCTTTTGCAACGTTATTGATTAACTCCATAATCAAAACAGTTTTTCCAACACCAGCACCGCCGAACAAACCAATTTTTCCTCCTTTTGCATAAGGAGCAAGTAAATCAATTACTTTAATACCAGTAACAAGTATTTCAGTTTCAGTCGATTGATCATTGAATTCAGGGGCACCTCTATGAATTGGCCAACTTTCTTTAGTTTTTACTTCCCCTCTTTCGTCTATTGGCTCTCCAATCACATTAATAATTCTTCCAAGGGTTTCGGGTCCTACTGGAACTTGTATGGGAGCATTGGTGTTAATTACCTCATCACCTCTTTTTAAACCTTCAGTAGCATCCATTGCAATAGTTCTTACTGTAGTTTCACCCAAGTGTTGCGCTACTTCTAAAACTAATCTGTTGTTTCCATTTTTACATTCTAATGCTGTTAAAATTTCTGGAAGTTCTCCATCAAATTTAACATCTACTACTGCTCCAATAACCTGTGTAATTATTCCTTTGCTCATAATTATAAACTTTCTGCTCCTGATATGATTTCTATTAGTTCTTTTGTAATTGCTGCCTGACGACTTCTATTATATTCGATAGTAAGTTTGTCAACCATTTCACCTGCGTTACGGGTAGCATTATCCATTGCACTCATTCTGGACCCTTGTTCGCTAGCTGAATTCTCCAACATTGCCTTAAATATTTGTGTTGAAATATTTTTTGGTAGTAAATTACTTAAAATTTCATCTTCATCTGGCTCAAATTCATAACTTTCGTCTGAATTATTATGATCCTCTTCATTGTTTAAGGGTATAATCTGTTGAGCTTGAGGTAATTGAGTGATTACATTTTTAAATTGATTATAAAAAATTGTACATATATCAAACATACCAGCCTCAAATTTTTCAATTATGATCTTTCCAACTTTATCGGCATCAAAATAATTTGCATTTTTAGATTCTTTAAAAGATATATTTTCAATAATTTTATCTCCATAAACTCTTTTTAGTTGATCATTTCCCTTCGACCCTACAGTAATAATCTTTAATTGTTTACCCTCATTTAAAATTTTTGAAAAATAACTTTTTGCTTTTTTAATGATGTTAGAATTAAAACCACCACAAAGGCCTCTGTCTGATGTCATTACTACACATAAGTGAACTTTATTTTCGCCTGTCCCAGATAATAATTTTGGGGCATATTCTTTATCAGATATGCCATTAGATAAGTTTAAAATAATATTATTCATTTTTTCTGAATAAGGTCTTCCTCTCTCAGCACTTTCTTGAGCTCTTCTTAATTTTGCTGCTGCAACCATTTTCATAGCTTTCGTAATTTTTTGTGTAGACTTTACACTAGCTATCCTTTTTTTGAGATCATCTAGACTTGCCATATTATATTAAGATTTAAAGGTTCCTTTCAGCTGAGTAATTACTTCTACCAATAGCTTTTCTTTATCTTCATCAAGTTTTCCAGTGCTTTGAATTGCTTCAATTATTTCAGGTTTATCTGATTTACATTTATTAATAATTTTGCTTTCAAACTCCGATACATCTTTTAAATCAATATCATCGAGATAACCCTTAACACCACAGAAAACTGATATTACTTGCTCGGCAACAGTCAATGGTGAGTATTGTTTTTGTTTTAGAAGTTCAGTTAGTTTTGAGCCCCTATTTAAAAGTTGTTGTGTAGATGCATCCAAATCAGATCCAAATTGGGCAAATGCTGCCATTTCTCTATATTGTGCTAATTCTAGTTTCATCGACCCCGAAACTTTTTTCATAGCTTTTGTTTGGGCTGATGATCCAACCCTAGACACTGATAATCCAACGTTAATTGCTGGTCTTATACCTTGGTTAAATAATTCTGTTTCTAAGAATATTTGACCATCAGTAATTGAAATTACGTTAGTTGGAATAAATGCAGAAACATCTCCTCCTTGTGTTTCAATAATTGGAAGTGCTGTCAATGAACCACCACCATGATCGTCACTTAACTTTGCGGCTCTTTCAAGTAATCTACTATGTAGATAAAATACATCTCCCGGATAAGCCTCACGGCCTGGAGGTCTTCTCAATAATAGAGACATTTGTCTGTACGCAACAGCTTGTTTAGATAAATCATCATAAATAATTAGTGCATGCATTCCATTATCTCTAAAATACTCACCCATAGCACATCCTGTATATGGGGCTAAAAATTGTAATGGCGCAGAATCTGATGCTGTAGCTGCAACAATAGTTGTGTACTCCATTGCACCTGCTTCTTCTAAGGTTTTTTGAATTTGTCTTACTGTTGATCTTTTTTGTCCAACTGCAACATAAATACAATATAATTTTTGCTTTTCATCACCAGATTCATTTATTTTTTTTTGATTAATAATTGCATCCACAGCTACTGCGGTTTTACCTGTTTGTCTGTCACCAATAATTAATTCTCTCTGACCTCTTCCGATTGGAACTAAACTATCGATTGATTTTAATCCAGTTTGCATTGGTTCATTGACTGATTGACGAGGAATAATTCCTGGTGCTTTTACTTCTACTCTAGTTTTTTTAATATTTTTATCAAATGGACCTTTTCCATCAATAGGATTACCTAAACCGTCTACAACTCTTCCTAGCAATTCCTTTCCAACAGGAGTATCAACAATGTTACCCGTACGTTTTACTACATCACCCTCTTTTACATTTCTATCATCACCAAAAATTACAACACCAACATTTTCACTTTCTAAGTTAAGAGCCATCCCTTTTGATCCATCTGCAAATTCTACCATTTCACCAGCTTGTACATTATCCAAACCATAAATTCTTGCGATACCATCTCCAACTGATAATACCTGCCCTACTTCTGCAACTTCGGCTTTTTCACCAAAATTTTTGATTTGTTCTTTTAATATTTTTGTAACTTCTGAAGGATTTATTTCCATCTATGCCTCTATCATTCTATTTTCAATTTGCTGTAATTTATTTTTAATTGAGGAATCAACCATAGTACTTCCA
>CABYYA010000011.1 GCA_902523125.1 uncultured Pelagibacteraceae bacterium
AGTAGAGGCAAATTTCAAAATAGAAAAATATATATTAAATAAGAAAAATACTGGTTTTTCTGCAGGATACAATCAAGGCGTAAAGCTGTGTGAAACTGATTTTTTATTAATTTTGAATCCGGACTGTATTATCGATAATAAAAGCATAAAAAAATTATACGAAAAACTTAATCAAAATAAAGATTGTTTTTTAACTACATCAACATCTTATAATGAAGATAACAAGTTAACATATGCAGGAGGTTTGTTGCCCGAAAATGGCGAAAAAGATTTTCCAATCAAACTTGATGGAGATATTTGTGTTGAAAATACTCTAGGTGCATGCATGCTATTTAAAAAAAAAGATTTTCTTGATATAGGTTTATTTGATGAAATTTTTTTCCTTTTTTTTTCTGACGATGACTTATGTAGAGAAATAAAGAAAAAAAATAAATATATTATTCAAGTATTTGAGTCAAAATGTATTCATTCGCATGGCATCAGCAAAGTAAAAAATGTTTTCGAAAAGATCTATTTAAGAGAACATTATTATCTACTAGACAAATTCCATTATTTTCATAAATCAAACAAACATAAATATGTTATGCTTAACATTATTGAAAAAAAAAGTAAGTATTTAATTAAAATATTTTTTTCTTTAATTGCAATGAGGTTAAAAAAAGTCGTATACTATTATGCTAGATACACTGCAATTACCAAATTCAATAATTTTCTTAAAAAAAACTAAACTAAAAAATCAGAATATTTTTCTTTATTTTCTATTAGATAATTTGGTAGTTCTTCATCCTTTATAACTTTAAACTTAAAATCTCTTTCAAATAAATCTTTATGAGAATTTATTTTTTCACTAATTTCATTAATATCTGTAAATTTTGTTTTATTAAACTCTGAATGAGCAAATGATTTTATTTTTTTACTAACTTCCTCGGGAGACATTACAAAAGAAAAATGCCAGCCACCTTTATCTACAACGTTCCATTTAATTTTGTCCAGTCTATAAAAGGGATAATTTTTTACTTTTTGGTTCCTTAACCATTGAGGGTTCTTCAAATATTTGAGTTTACACATTTTAGATCCATACCAATATGGCTCTGAAGCATTTAGTAAGTTTAATTTATAGTAAATCATCTTCTGTTTAAAAGCAGTATATTTTCTTTTATCTGCAAGCACTTGGTTAATTTCATCCAAATTTGGTATTTCATCAATATCTGAAATAATTATGTAATCTTCTTGATGTATACTTTCTAAAGCTTTTAAAATATAATTTCGATGATAATTCTCTCTTTCCCAATGATTAAAACCACTCGGAAAATCATCTAATTGTAAATATATAATTTTATCTTTAAACTTTTTAAAGTTCTCTATATTGAAGTTATAATTTTCTTTTATTATTCCACTGTGATTATGTCTTGCCTCAATGATCACAAACTTATTTACATGTTTATCTAATAAATTTAATCTTAATTCTAATATTAAATCCTCATTATTATAAAGAAAACAATCTACGATATTCATTTTTAATCTTTGTTGATTTTTAGAACTCCTATAAAAGCTTCTTGTGGTATCTCTACTCTACCGAACTGTTTAGATCTTGCCTTTCCTTTTTTTTGTTTTTCCAATAATTTTCTTTTTCTGTCGGTTGCGCCTCCCCCATGAATTTTGGTTAAAACATCTTTCTTAAAGCCTTTGATTGTTTCTCGCGCAATAATTTTACCACCAATGGCCGCTTGGACTGGTATCATAAAATTATGTCTAGGTATCAAATCTTTAAGTTTCTCACATACCTCTCTTCCAGTTTTTTGTGCGAAATCTTTATGTATCATCATGGCTAAGGCATCGACTGGTTCGCCATTTACTAAAATTCCAAGTTTGACCAAATCACCCTCCCTATGATTAATAATTTCATAATCAAAACTTGCATATCCACTAGTCATTGATTTTATTCTATCATTGAAATCAAAGACAACTTCATTAAGAGGCAATTCATAATTTATTACTGCTCTATTCCCCGAATAAGAAAGGTTTGTTTGAATGCCTCTTTTATCCTGACATAACTTAATTAGTGAACCTAAATATATGTCTGGAGTTATGATTGTGGCTTTAATCCAGGGCTCCTCAATTGACTTAATTAATGTGGGATCTGGAAGTGAAGAAGGATTCTGTAAATCTATACTTTTTCCATTATTTAAATTCACCTTATATACGACACCTGGGGTAGTTGTTAAAAGATTTACGTCAAATTCTCTTTCTAATCTCTCAGATATTATTTCCAAATGAAGCAATCCCAAAAATCCACATCTAAAGCCAAGTCCTAAAGCTGATGAGGATTCAGGTTCAAAAGAAAAACTTGAGTCATTAAGTTGTAATTTAGCTAAACCATCTTTTAGTTTTTGATATTCAGAACTATCTACTGGAAATAAACCACAAAACACAACAGGTTTACTTGGTTTAAAACCAGGCAAAGGATCAGTCAATGCCTTTGTAGCATCACAAATAGTATCGCCGACTTTTGTTTCTGATAAAACCTTTATACCAGTTGTTATGAAGCCTATCTCACCAGTATTTAATTCCTCTATATCTTTAGCTTTTGGAGTAAACACTCCAACTTTCTCAACTATATAGTCTTGGTTTGTTGAAAGCATTTTTATTTTCATATTTTTTCTTAGTCTACCATTTATAACTCTTACTAAAATTACAACACCAAGATAGGTGTCATACCAGCTGTCAACAAGTAAACATTTTAAATCTTTATTAATTTCTCCTTCAGGACCTGGAAGTTGATTAACAATTTGTTCCAAAATTTCACTTATGCCTTCTCCTGTTTTACCAGAACAAGGGACTGCTTTATCAGTATCAATCCCTATCACATCTTCAATTTGCTTTTTGGTTCTGTCTAGGTCTGATGCTGGTAAATCAATTTTATTAAGAATTGGAATAATTTCATGATCAATGTCTAAAGCTTGATATACGTTAGCTAATGTTTGAGCTTCAACACCCTGAGTGCTATCAACAATTAGTATTGATCCCTCACATGCATATAAAGATCTACTCACTTCATAGCTAAAATCGACATGGCCTGGTGTATCAATAATATTCAAAATATAGTTTTTTCCATTTTTGGCTTTATAATTTAATTTGACAGTTTGGGCTTTGATCGTAATTCCTCTTTCTCTTTCAATATCCATTGAATCTAAAACCTGTTCTTTCATTTCCCTTTCTGTCAGACCTCCACACTTGTGGATAATTCTATCCGCTATCGTTGATTTACCGTGATCTATGTGTGCAATAATTGCAAAATTTCTAATGTTATCAATTGTGCTCATCTGAGTATTAAGATCGAATTTTAGCGCCAGTTTTATTTTCAACTGTCTTGATTATCAAGTTATTAATTTGCTCTAAATCAGCCTCATTTAAAGTTTTTTCAGATGACTGTATTGTTACGTTGATTGCAATTGATTTTTGGTTTTCAGGAATATTACCGCCTTGATAAACATCAAAAATTTTAACATCTTTCACTAAACTTTTATCAATACTAGAGATAGATTTTATCAAATCTTGAGCATTCACATCTTTGTTTACGATAAATGCAAAATCTCTCTCAGACTTTTGATAGTCAGAAAATGAAAATTTTACTTTAAGGTCGTTGAGAGTTTTTACTGGTAATTTTAAATTGTCCATAAAAATCTCAAAACCGACTAAAGACTCCGTTTTCATATCCACCTGCTTTAAAATATTAGGATGTATTTCTCCAAAATATGCAACTATTTGATCTTTTTTGTTGTTTAAAAACAATCTTCCTGACTTACCAGGGTGAAAATAATTAGGTGTTTCGCTATCAATAAAAAATTTTTGAGAATCATAGCCGGCCTCAACTAAAGTTTGGATCACATCTCTTTTCACATCAAACACATCTACATTTCTATCTTTTTCAATCCAGGACAATCTTGATTTTTTACCTGCTGACAAACCACAAACTACTGTATTTTGTTCACCAGGATTAGAACCATTAAAAATAGGACCTATTTCAAATATTGATAAATCTTTAAAACCTCTATCAAGATTTTTATTCATGTACATGATTAAATTCGAAAATATAGAATTCCTTAAAACTCCTAATTCAGAACTAATAGGATTAATAATCCTAATTTCTTTTTTTGTATCTCTAAAATAGTCATTGTAACGTTGATCTGTAAACGACCAAGTGATTGCCTCCAAATAACCTTTAGATGCAACTGATCTTTGTAAAAAATGAAACAATTTCTGATATTTATTTAAAGTAGATTTTTTTCTTTTTTTAATTGGCTCTATAAACTTTATCTTTTCATAGCCACTTATTCTTACTAGCTCCTCAACAATATCTACTTCTTGTGAAATATCTGGTCTCCATGAAGGAACATCTAATTTGAATCCTTTCTTATATTTTTTTACTCCAAAACCAAGATCCTCTAAAATCTTTACCATTTCTTTTAGAGAAATTTTAAAACCAGATATTTTTTCAAAAACATTTGGCTCAAATATAATTTTTTTTGTTTTATAAGGTTCTATTTTTTGAATATCTATTTTACTAATTTCACCACCACAAATCTCTTTTATTAATTTTACAGCTTTATTTAAACCATCCTCAATTGATAATGGATCTATGCCTCTTTCAAATCTAAACTTTGCATCAGTATCGATATTCAATTTTTTTGCTGTATTTCTTATGGATCCCGGTTCAAAATAAGCTGACTCTAATAAAACATTTTTTGTATGCAATTCTGTACTAGATCTTGTGCCACCAATAATTCCTCCAAGTCCTAAAACACCCTTGCTATCGCTAATAACACACATGCCATTTTCTAATTTATAACTTTTATTATCAAGAGCTGTAAATTTTTCTCCAAGCTTAGAGTTTCGAACAATTATGCCATGATTAATTTTATCAGCATCATATGCGTGTAATGGACGATTCATATCAAGCATGACATAGTTTGTAATATCAACTATTGCTGAGATAGGTTTTTGACCAACTGAAATTAATTTATCTTTAAGCCAATTAGGGCTTTCAGAATTTTTGACATTTGTTATTAAACAGCTTCCAAACGCAATACATCCTTGTCCTTTTTCCTTATTAATTTTTACTTTTAAGGTATGTTTATTTTTTGAATGAATTTTTTTTACTTTTAAATCCATTAATTTTCCGAAACCTGATGCAGCAAGATCTCTAGCAATTCCTCTAATTCCAAGACAATCTGGTCTATTAGGTGTTATAGATAAATCAATAAGATTTGATTTTGATTTTGAAAAATAACTTTTACCAATATCTTTTTTATATCCATTGGGTAATTCAATAATTCCATCACTTTCATCAGTCAAATTTAATTCGGACTCAGAACAAAGCATTCCATAAGATGTAACCCCCCTTATTTTTGCGATTACTAATTTCATCTTAGATTTTGGGATAATTGCTCCTGGAGGAGCGTATATAGTAAGCATTCCTTCTTTTGCATTTTCTGCACCACATACAACTTTTTTAATTTCATTCTCTTTAATATTAACGTCACAAACTTTTAATCGATCTGCATTTGGATGTTTTTTAATTTTTACAATTTCAGCTATTTTAAATAATCCATTATCAGCAGAGAGACTTTCTGCACTTTCTACTTCTAGGCCAATGTTGGTAAGTTGTTCTAAAAGGTTTTTTTCTTTTAGATTTGTCTTCAGATGATCTTTTAACCAATCAAATGTTATTTTCATCGACTGAGGCCTCTATAGTTCGTAGGCACATCTAATGGATCAAATCCAAAATGATTTAACCATCTATAATCACAATCAAAAAAAGCTCTTAAGTCATTTATTCCATATTTCAGCATTGCAAGTCTATCAATCCCAATACCAAATGCGTATCCCTGAAACTTTGCTGGATCAACTTTAACATTTTTTAAAACATTTGGATGTACCATTCCACAACCTAAAATCTCTAACCATTGATCACCATCTCCTATTATAATTTTTCCATCTTTCATCTTGTATCTAATATCAACTTCAGCAGATGGCTCTGTAAAAGGAAAATGGCTTGGTCTAAATCTCATCTTAATTTTATCTACTTCAAAAAACTCTTTAATAAAATAATTTAAACATCCTTTAAGATGACCCATGTTTATATTTTTATCTATATGAAGTCCTTCAACTTGATGAAACATTGGTGAGTGAGTTTGGTCGCTATCTGATCTATAAGTTCTTCCAGGTGCAATAATTTTAAATGGTGGCTTATCTTTCAACATAGTTCTAATTTGAACTGGAGAAGTGTGTGTTCGTAATAGTTTCTGCTTTTTTTCATCTAAATAGAAAGTATCATGCATATCTCTAGCTGGATGATTCTCTGGTGTATTTAGCGCTGTAAAATTATTATATTCATTCTCGATGTCTGGCCCTTCCTCTACGCTAAAACCTATTTCGGAAAAAATTGATGATATTTCATCGATCGTTTGTGAAATTGGATGAATTTTTCCTTGAACAAATGATCTTTCAGGTAATGTAATGTCAATTTTTTCTTTTTCTAATTTTTTATTAATTTCGGCACTTTCAAATTCATTTACTTTTGAACTTATTAAGTCCTGGAGCTCATCTTTTATTATGTTTAAGTCCGAAGCAAATTTTTTTCTATCATCTTCTGCAATTGTTCCAATCTTTTTAAATTGAGTTGAAATTAATCCACTTTTTCCAAATAGATCAGATTTAATTTGGTTTATTTCTGAAATATCTAATTTTCCACCAAGTTTTGACAGAAATTCATCTTTTATTTTTTTAAGATCTGACATTTTCACAGATTATTTCTTCAGAGAAATAAAACAATAGCGAAGATTAATTTAAAGCAGATTGAGCTTTTTGGATGATAGTTTTAAAGGCTTCTGGACTATCATACGCTATCTCAGCTAGAATTTTTCTATCTATTTTTATTCCACATTTATTCAGTCCATTAATAAACTTTGAATATGTCAAACCCTCAGCCCTTACTCCAGCATTTATTCTTTGTATCCATAGTGATTTAAAATCTCTTTTTTTATTTCTGCGATCTCTGTAAGCATACTGCATGGCTTTTTCCATCGCTTGCTTTGCAACTCTAATAGTATTTTTTCTTCTACCCCACTGACCTTTAACAGCTTTTAAAACTTTTTTATGTTTTGCTCTACTAGTTACACCTCTTTTAACTCTAGCCATATTAACCCCTTAAACTATAAGGCATGTATGACTTAACAATCTTGCCATCTTGTTTCGACATAGTTGTTGTGCCCCTTAATTTTCTTATTTGAGAATTTGTTCGTTTTATCATGCCATGCCTTTTACCAGCTTGGGCCATAATAACTTTTCCCTTTGCGGATATTTTGAACCTTTTTTTTGCAGAGCTTTTAGTTTTTAATTTTGGCATAATTGGCGAACTTATACAAAGAATGTTATTAATTTACAACTACTATTAAAGCTTATAAAGGCTGAATTACCATTATCATTTGCTTTCCGTCGAACTTTGGGTGCAATTCTACCTTGCCAATTTCCTTCATATCTTCTTTAATCTTAGTCATTAATTCATTACCTAAATGTGAGTGTTGAAGTTCACGACCTTTAAATCTTATTGTAAATTTTACTTTATCACCTTTAGCAATAAATTTTTTTGCATTTTTTACCTTAAACTCGTAATCGTGTGTCTCAGTTACAGGTCTCATTTTAATTTCTTTTAATAGAATAATTTTTTGTTTTTTTTTTGCAAGATTGGCTTTTTTTTGCGCATCATACTTATATTTTCCCATATCCATGATTTTGCAAACTGGTGGATTAGCATTTGGAGCTATTTCTATTAAATCCAAACCTTGATCCCTCGCCATTGATATTGCTTCGTTAGTGCTAATGACTCCCAGATTTTCTCCATCACTAGCTATAACTTGAACTTCTGGAGACGAAATTCTATTATTAGATCTTGGACCTCGATCCTTAGTTCTTCTCTGAAAATAATTTTGCTTAAAATCTGCCACTTAAATTGAAGGCGCTTTATTTAAAGCAGAAAATGTTTTTAAAAATTTATTTAGTTCCATATTTTCTTGTTTATTAGAGTCCAATCTTCTAATAGTTACGGAGTTACTGTCAACTTCTTTTTTACCACAAATTAATAAAATAGGGACTTTTGCAAGGGAATGTTCTCTTATTTTATAGTTCATATTATGATTTTTTAAATCAACTATTGAACTCATCCCAGATTCTTTTATTTTTTTTGAAACTTTACTTGCATATTCCTCAAAATCTTCTGAGATTGGAATTACTACTGTTTGTAACGGAGATATCCAAAATGGAAACTTACCTGCATAATTCTCAATTAAAATTCCAATAAATCTCTCAAGTGATCCAAACAATGCTCTGTGTAACATCACTGGAACTTTTTTTGCTCCATCTTTGTCAACATAAGTAGCATCTAATCTTTCAGGTAAGTTTAAATCTACTTGTACTGTTCCACATTGCCAATCTCTACCAATTGCATCTCTTAATACAAATTCTATTTTTGGACCATAAAAGGCACCTTCTCCCTTATTAATACTGTATTCTAATTTAGTTGCTTTAACTGCCTCAAGTAATGAAGCCTCAGCTTTATCCCAAACTTTATCTTCGCCCACTCTTACTTCTGGTCTGTCAGCATATTTTAAAACCACTTTTTCAAAACCTAAATCTTTGTAAATATCTAAAATTAAATTAGTTACATTTAAACACTCACTAGTAATTTGATCTTCTGAACAAAAAATATGTGCATCGTCCTGTGTAAAAGCTCTTACTCTAAGAAGCCCATGCAAAGCTCCTGAAGGTTCATATCTATGTACTTTACCAAATTCTGTTATTCTTAATGGTAAATCTCTATAACTCTTTAAACCTTGATTAAAAACTTGTATGTGACCCGGACAATTCATAGGTTTTATCGCAAAAACTTTTTCATCGGGAGTTTCAGAGGTATACATATTTTCTCCATATTTTTCCCAATGTCCTGATTTTTCCCATAATAATCTATCTAATACCTCTGGGGTATTTACTTCTTTATATCCTGCTGCGTCTTGCCGAGCCCGCATGTAATTAATCAATTTTTGAAATAATGCCCAACCCTTCTCATGCCAAAAAACAGATCCTGGGCTCTCCTCTCTGAAATGAAATAAATCCATTTCTTTACCAAGTTTCCTATGATCTCTTTTTTCCGCTTCCTCAATTCTTTTTAAATAATCATCCAAGTCTTTTTGAGACGCCCAACCAGTTCCATAAATTCTTTGTAACATCTCATTTTTTGAATCTCCACGCCAATATGCTCCAGCAACTTTTGTAAGTTTAAAGGCTTTACCAATTTTTCCAGAGGAAACTAGGTGTGGACCTCTACATAAATCATGCCAAGTATCACCATGATGATAGATGGTTAGCTCCTCACTCTTTGGGATACTCTCAATTATTTCTGCTTTGTAGTTTTCACCAATTTTTTTGAAATGACTTATTGCTTGGTCTCTTTTCCAAACCTCTCTTTTTGTTTTTACATCTTTGTCAATTATTTCTGACATTTTTTTTTCTATTTTTTCTAAATCATCCTTTGTAAAAGGGTCTTTTCTAGCGAAATCATAGTAAAAACCATTTTCAATAACTGGTCCTATAGTTACTTGTGTACCAGGATATAATTCTTGAACAGCCATCGCCATAATATGAGCGGTATCATGTCTAATGACTTCAAGACCTTCTGGATCTTTTGCGGTAAAAATTTTTACTGTGCAATCTTTTTTAATTGAAAAATATAAATCTTTTAGCTCACCATCAACACTCATTATCAAAGCTTGTTTTAATAATGACTTGCTTATTTTTTCTGCAATATCTAAACCTGTAACTTCTTTAGGAAATTCAATATTTTTTCCATCTGGTAATGTAATTATGGGCATTTAGTTTAATAATCTTTTATACTCTGAATATGTAGAAAAACACATTTTTTCAACATTAAATTTTTTAATTATATTGCTTCTTCCTTCTTTGCCCATTAGATTTATAGACGTTTCGTCCATTGTTAATCCACGAATTATTTTTTTACTTAAAGATTCCGCGTCCCCTGATTTAAATAAAAATCCAGTTTTTTCATCATTAATTGTCTCGTTAGATCCTCCAATATTGCTAGCTATAATTAACTTTTCCATAGATTGTGCTTCCACTGCTACTCTTCCAAAAGCTTCTGGTTCTATTGAGGCTGATACAATTATGTCTGAAACTTTATATGCCAATGCCATGTCCTCACATTGATCTATAAATTTAATTTGATTTGTTAAATGGTATTGCTCAGTAAGATGTATTAATTTTTTTTTAAATAGATCTCTTCCTTGATCGTTTCCAAGTATAACTGCATGGAAAGCTTCATAACCCAATTCAATTTTAACCAGATTTATTGCCTCAATAAATAATTCTTGTCCTTTCCAGGAAGTAAGTCTACCTGGCATTAAAATAATTTTTTTTTCATCATCTATATTCCATTTTTGCAGTAATTTTTTTTCATCATTTTCTAATTTTGTAGAAGAGTCGAAATAATCAATATTTATTCCTCTAAAAATAACTAAAAATTTTTTTTGGCTTTTTAAAAATTCAGAGTAATTTTCTTTAATATGAGAAAAAATAAAATTTGATCCTGCAATAACCAAATCAGATCTTACCATAACAGAATTATAAAATTTTTTAAGCTTCCCACTAAAATTATAAGTTCCATGAAATGTTGTAACAAACTTTCTTTTTGTTAACTTTGTTGCAAACAAACAAGACCAAGCCGGCGCTCTACTTCTTGCATGAACAATTGAGATCTTAAAATATAAAATTATCCCAATTAATAAAATTGTATTAATTAAAATTAATAATGGATTTTTACTATGTACTGGAAGTCTAATTAATTTTACTTTTTTTTTATCAACAAATTTTATTAATTCCCCTCCACTTGTTACTATATAAGACTTACACCCATTTTCGGGTAAATAATGAGCAATATCATAACATCCAGTTTCTGCCCCTCCATAACCTAGTTTTGGTATTACTTGCAGGACTTTTATATTAGACGACATATAGTTAGATTATATAATAATAGAGATAACTAATAAACTTTTATGAGTAAATTCAATTACTTAAAAATAAATAAATTTAAAAAAATCAGATATTTAAAATACAACCAAAAAAATACAACTTACATTGTTTTTTTACATGGGTTTATGTCCGATTTAGAGGGAAAAAAACCTAAAACATTTTTAAATTTTGCAAAAAAAAATAAACTTGGTTTTCTTGCACTAGAATACTCTGGACACGGTAAATCTTCAGGTAAATTCACTAATGGAAATATTTCAAAATGGACCAAAGAAACGACTATATTAATAAAAAAAGTTGTCGAAAAAAATAAAATCATTTTAATCGGTTCAAGTATGGGTGCTTGGATCTCTTTAAATCAGTTTAAATTTTTTAAGAAACAAATCGTAGGTTTTTTAGGAATTGGATCTGCTCCACAATTTTTAGAGGGTTTGATGTGGAATAAATTTTCAAAAAAGATGAAAAAAGAAATAACAGAAAATGGAATTATCAATTTAAAGCATGGAAATTATGAATATCCAATCTCTTTACAACTAATTAAAGATGGCCGAAAAAATAAAGTATTTCATAAAAAAATTTACGACAAGTTAAAAGTTACTATGGTTCATGGACAAAAAGATGAGTCTGTCCCTGTCAGTTATTCAAAAAAGATCTTAAAAATTTTTGTAAATTCTAAAAAAAAATTAGTTATAATTAAAAAAGGTGATCACAGCTTATCCTCACCTAAATGGTTAGGCTTATTAAAAAAAGAGTTAAAAATTATAATTAACTAACTTCTTTTATCTTAGACTTAAATGTAATTGGGTTTTTAAGCTTACTAATCATCTCTTTTGGACAAACCTGAACAAAATTTTTGATTTCAGCATCAAAGTTTTCAAAAATATCTTTAGATATCAAGGAACTAGTTTCTTTTGAATGATCTAAAATTAAATCTTTTAAATAACTTGTCCAATAATCTGTTTCAACATTTTGCCAAACAACTGAGTCTGGATTTACTTTGTTTTTAAACTCGTTATACTTATCATAAATAAACGCCATACCCCCCGTCATTCCAGCAGCAAAATTATCACCAACATTTCCTAAAATTACTACTGTTCCTCCAGTCATATACTCACAACCATTTGAGTCACAACCTTCAACAACTGTAGTCGCACCAGAATTTCTTACAGCAAATCTGTCACCTGCTTGACCTGCAGCAAAAAGTTTACCTGAAGTAGCTCCATATAGAACTGTGTTTCCAATAATTGTATTTTCATTAGAAACTAAATTACTTTCATCTGATAGTTTTATCGAGATAGTAGCACCTGACAATCCTTTACCAACATAATCGTTTGCATCACCTTTAAGATTTAACTTTAATCCTTTTGATGAAAAAGCACCAAAGGACTGACCCGCGGAGCCTTTGAAATTTAATGTTAGGAAATTCTCATCAAGTTTTTCATAACCATACTTTTTATAAAGATGATGTGAAATTCTTGTACCAACTGCCCTGTTTGTATTTTTTATAATAAATTCTTTCTCAATTTTTTCTGAATTATCTAAAGATTTTTCTATTTCCGGCCAAATTTCCTGGTCTAATGTTTGGGGTACTTTGTTGATATCTGATGACTCGCAATATCTTTTATTGTTTCCTGGGTCTGCATGAACAAATAATGGATTTAAATCCAAGTCATCAAGATTTGGTGACGCTTTATTAACTTGCATTAACAAATCAGTTCTTCCAATAATATCATTTAGGGATTTAAAGCCTATTTTAGCTAAAATTTCTCTTACTTCTGAGGCAATAAAAGTAAATAAATTTACAACCTTATCTGGTGTACCAGTAAATTTTTCTCTTAATTTTTCATCTTGGGTACAAACACCTACTGGACAAGTGTTAGAGTGACACTGTCGTACCATTATACATCCCATTGCTACCAAAGCGGTTGTAGCAACTCCATATTCTTCCGCTCCCATCATTGCAGCAATAACAACATCTCTCCCAGTTTTAATACCGCCATCGGTTCTCAATGTAACTTTGTGTCTTAAATTGTTTAATGTTAAAACCTGATTAGCTTCAGTTAAGCCCATCTCCCAAGGTATTCCAACGTATTTAACGCTCGTTTGAGGAGTTGCACCTGTTCCTCCATTGTGACCTGAAATTAAAATGATATCGGCTTTTGCTTTGGCCACACCTGCAGCAATGGTTCCAATTCCTGATGATGCAACTAACTTAACTCCAACTCTTGCCTTTGGGTTCGTTTGCTTTAAATCATAAATCAGTTGTGCCAGATCTTCTATAGAGTAAATATCGTGATGCGGAGGAGGAGATATTAGTGTTACTCCAGGTGTAGAATGTCTTAATCTCGCAATTTCCTTTGTTACTTTAAAGCCAGGCAATTGGCCACCTTCTCCTGGTTTAGCGCCTTGGGCCATTTTAATTTCAATTTCATTACAATTATTTAAGTAATTTATAGTTACACCAAATCTAGCTGATGCAATTTGCTTAACTCTAGAATTTGCACTGTCCCCACTATCCATCACCTTAAATCTTTCTGCATCTTCTCCACCCTCACCACTACAAGAGGCTCCTTTAATTCTATTCATTCCAATTGCAAGTGTTTCATGTGCCTCCTTAGATAAAGCACCATGAGACATGCTCCCACTGCCAAATCTTTTTAATATTTTTTCTATTGGCTCAACTTCAGATATATTTATTGAGGGGCTTAACTTTTTTTTTCTAAAATCAATTAAATCCCTCAAATTAATTGGTGGTAAATTGTAAATACCCTCTGCATATTTTTTATATGCATCATATGAATTTGAACCTACAGCACTCTGTAATAAGTGAATAAGTTTTCCTTGATATTGATGTGTTTCTCCGTTTTTTCTATATCTATAAATACCTCCAATTGGCAATACAGTCTCCGTGCTTTCAAATGCTTCTTTGTGAATTTCTCTTATTTTTTTTTCAATACCAACTAAACCAATACCTGAAATTTTTGATGTAACTCCAGGAAAATAATCATCTACAATTGTTCTACTTAATCCAACAGTTTCAAAATTACATCCACCTCTATAAGAGCTTAAAACAGAAATTCCCATTTTTGACATTATCTTCAATAAACCAGCATTAACCGAATTGATGTAGCGTTGTACACACTCATCAAAACTAAATTGATCAAAAAGTTTTTTTTCATATCTCTGATACAGACTATCAAAAGCTAGATATGGATTTACTGTTGTTGCTCCAACCCCTACTAACGTTGCAAACGAGTGTGTATCTATAGCTTCACCAGATTGAACATTGATAGAAACATAACCTCTTAATTTTTTTTTTACTAAAAATGTGTTTATAGCTCCAACACACAGCAACATTGGCATTGGTAATCTTTCAGATGAAAGATTCTTATCACTTAAAATTAATTGGGTTATACCTTGTCTAACAGCAATTTCAGATTCTTTTTGTATCCTGTTAATAGAGTCTGTTAAATTATCGTCTTGTGAAAATGAGCAATCGATAGTCAATGAATTTTTACCAAAAAAATTAGTAAACTTATTAAATTGTGAATTTGATAGTATTGGGCTATTTAAAACATAAATATTCTCTTTGGTTAAAGTATCGAAATCAAGAATGTTGCCTAAATTTCCAAATCTAGTTTTTAAACTCATTACTTTATTTTCTCTTAAGGAGTCAATTGGTGGGTTAGTTACTTGGCTAAAATTTTGTCTGAAAAAATGGTAAAGCGGTCTATACTTGTCAGATAACACTGCTAAAGGAGTGTCATCCCCCATTGAACCTGTTGCTTCTTTTGCATCTTCTGCCATTGGATGTAAAATAAGCTCTAAATCCTCTAAACTTATTCCAAAAGTATATTGTCTTCTCCTTAAGCTTTCGCCGTCAAAATTATTTCTTTCATTGGAGATTGGTAATTTTTCATCTAAATCAATTATTTGTGAATTGAAATGTTTAAACTCTTTAGCTAAAAAATCTTTTATTTGACTGTTAGTAAAAACTTTCCCTTTTTCAATTCTGACCCCAATAATTTCACCAGGACCTAGTCTTCCCTTGGTTAAAATTTTTTTTTCATTTAAATCAATCATTCCTGTTTCTGAACCTGCAAAAATCATTTTATCTTTTGTAATGGCATATCTTAAAGGTCTAAGACCATTTCTATCATTTGCCGCTATAACCCATTCATTATCAGTGGCAGCAATAGCAGCAGGCCCATCCCATGGTTCCATGGTACTGTTTAAAAAATTGAATAGTTGTTGATGACTTTTTGATAATGTCTTATTTTTTTTTGACCACGCATCAGGTACAAGCATCAATTTAGCTAGTGGTGCTGATTGGCCTGATTTATTTAATAATTCAAATACATTATCTAAAGCTGCAGAGTCAGAGACGCCCTTTTGGATTACTGGTTTTAAATTTTCTATATCATCAAAAAGTGGGCTGCTCATTTCTTGCTCGTGAATTTTCATCCAGTTTTTATTTCCCTTATAAGTATTTATTTCACCGTTATGCGCTATAGCCCTAAAGGGTTGAGCTAAGCTCCAACCTGGTGCGGTATTTGTTGAAAATCTTTGGTGAAAAATTGCATATCTTGAAATAAATCTTGCATCCCTAATATCTAGATAAAAGTCAGATAATGCCTCTGCTAAATATAGCCCCTTATAAATTATAGATTTTGAACTAATTGAACAAATGTAAAAATTATTCAATGATGCATCAAAAGCTTTATTTTCGATCCTCTTTCTTGTTTCATAAATTTTTCTTTCTAATTTTTTATCTAACAAATTTGGATCATTAGATTTAAAAAGAACCTGTATAATTTCTGGCATAGTTTGTAGAGCTTTTTCTCCAAGAACTTTTGGATTAACTGGTACCTGTCTCCAACCCCATATACTAAAATTATTTTTGGTTAGTTCGCTTTCAACAATTGTTTTGCAATTCTCTTGTGCTGAATAGTCATTTCTAGGTAAAAAAATCATACCTACACAAATTTCAGAGCTATCATAATCGTGTCCTGTAACTTGTATTTTTTCTATAAAAAAATCTTTTGGAATTTCAACATGTATTCCAGCTCCATCACCTGTTTTTCCATCTGCATCTACAGCACCCCTATGCCAAACAGCTTTCAAAGCTTCAATTCCGTACTCAACAATAGCTCTAGATTTTTTTCCTTCTGTAGATGCAATTAAGCCTACTCCACATGCATCATGTTCCATCTCTTTCGAATAAACATAATTTTTTGTAAGTAGCTCTAAATTTTTTTTATAATTTTCCATTATGCTACTTTTGTTTTTTTTAGTTCTGTATTTTCTAAATATGTTTTCATAGAAGAAGCTGCATCTCTTCCATCTTTGATTGCCCATACCACTAATGAAGCTCCTCTTACAATGTCTCCTGCAGCAAAAACACCTTTTAGATTTGTTTCCATCGTATTGAAGTCAGTTTTGATTGTTCCCCATTTTGTTACTTGTAACTCTTGTGCATCAAATAATAATGGTAAATTTTCTGGATCAAATCCAAGAGCTTTAATTACCATATCTGCTTTTACTTCATATTCTGAACCTTGTTTGATTTCAGGTTTTCGTCTTCCTGACTCATCTGGTTCACCTAATTCAATTTTGTTAACAACTAAGTTTTCAATTTTATTTTTTCCAATAAATTCCTTTGGACTTGAGAGCCAAACGAATTCAACACCCTCCTCCTCAGCATTTGCAACTTCTCTTGCAGATCCTGGCATATTTTCTTTATCTCGTCTATATAAGCATTTAACGGACTTTGCTTTTTGTCTTACTGAGGTTCTTACACAATCCATGGCTGTGTCACCACCACCTATTACCACAACATCTTTTCCCTCAGCATTCAAAGTTCCTTTATCAAATAACTCCACTTTATCACCTAGGCCTTTTTTATTTGATGCTGTCAAAAATTCCATTGCTGGAAAAATATTACCTAAATCATTACCAGGTAATTCAACTTCTCTTGGTTTGTAAACACCGGTAGCAATTAAAATTGCATCATGTTTTTTTCGTAATTGTTCTAAAGTAGCATCTTTGCCAACTTCAAAATTTTGCACAAATTTTATCCCACCATCTTTTAATAGCTTTGTTCTTCGCTCAACTACATGTTTTTCAAGTTTGAAATTTGGAATACCATAAATCAATAATCCACCTGCACGGTCATAGCGATCATAAACTGTTATTTTATATCCATTTTTTCTTAGCTGTTCAGCAGCTGCTAAACCTGCGGGACCGGCACCAATTATCCCAACACTTTGGTCTTTCTCATGTTTTAAAGAAATTGGTTTAACCCAACCTTGTTCCCAAGCTGTATCATTAATATATTTCTCAACCGAACCAATAGTTACTGTTCCATGACCTGATTGTTCAATAACGCAATTACCTTCACACAATCTATCCTGAGGACAAATTCTTCCACATACCTCTGGCATATTGTTAGTGCTTTGAGATAATTCGTAGGCCTCTTTTAGTCTCCCTTCGGCAGTAAGTTTTAACCAATCTGGTATATTGTTACTTAATGGACAATGTACTTGACAGAATGGAACTCCACATTGAGAACACCTGCTTGACTGTTCCTCAGCTTTTTTAGTAACAAACTCGTCATAGATCTCGTTAAAATCCTCTTTTCTAGTGCCAATCTTTCTTTTAGGTGGAGTTTGTTGACCTATTTTTACAAATTTTAGCATTTTATCTGTCATAAAGTTTTAAATTTTATGCAAATTATACATTGTTTTTATTAATAAAAGTATTATTTAGGTCAATAATTATGACCTATAATTAACTTTATTTAGCATAAAATGTAAGAAATTTATTTTTTGCATACCTATTATGAGTAAATCGAATTGTTTAAAATCAATATTTTTTAAGTTACGACATCTTTATGCTCCAAGATTTTATAGAAATACTAATTCTTTCTGCGGTCCAAGGAATTTCTGAATTTTTACCTATTAGCTCTTCAGCCCATCTGATCTTAATATCAAATTTTTATGATTTTAGCTCAAGCTCTTTATTCATTGATATTGGTCTGCACTTGGGTTCTTTGTTTGCAATAATATATTACTTTAAAAAAGATTTACTAAATTTAAGAAACAATCAAAAACTATTGGTTTTGATTTTAGTTGGCTCAATACCTCTTATAATTTTTGGATATATAATATATTCGATCGAAATAATTAATCTTTTAAGAAATATAGAAATTATTGCATGGACAACTCTATTTTTTGGTTTAGTGCTATTTTTATCAGATAAAAGAGATGCTGATCAAAATATATCAACTAACTTAAATATAAAAATAATATTATTCATAGGTTTATTTCAAATTTTAGCACTCGTACCTGGTGTGAGTAGAGCAGGAATAACATTAACAGCAGCTCGATTTCTAAAATTTAATAGAGTTGACTCAAGTAAAATCGCTTTTTTATTATCTATACCCGCGTTAACAGGGGCAAGTTTTTTAAGTCTTCAAGATGCTGTACAACAGTCTGTTGAATTTAATTATTTATTATTAATCGCAGTTACTCTTTCCTTTATCTTCTCATTTATCACAGTCAAATATTTTATAAAATATGTAAGGAATTTTTCTTTAACCGTATTTGTAATTTATAGAATTTCTATCGCTTTGATACTATTATTGATAATTTATTTTCCTCATCAAGGGTAATAATTGAGAAATTAAAACTCCACACAATATGAACAAACACCCTAATATATTATTAAAATCTAAAATTTGACTTAATAAAAACCATGCTGCAATAGTTGCAAATACACCTTCTAATGAAAAAATTATGGCTGCTGGTGCAGGTGTTATGTTTTTTTGAGCGTAAATTTGTAAAACGAATGCAAAACCTCCTGATAAAATTCCAGCATAGAGTATAGAGTCTATCTCGTTAAGAATATTTTCAATTACAAATTCTTCACAAATCAAACTAATGATAAAAGAAAATAAAGCCACTAATAAAGTTTGGATTGCACCTAATGTTAAGGGTAAGTTATACGTTTTAATAATCATTCCGGTAAATATTATGTGAGTGCTCCAGAATAATGCTCCAAGAATTACCAGTGTGTCTCCAAGTCTAACTGTAGCATCATAAAAATTGGTTAAAAGATAGCCACCAATTAAACATAAAATAACTGAAGGCCATACACTCCAATGCAATGAGTCTCTCTTAAATATAAAAATAATAATTGGTACCATCGGCACATAAAAAATTGTAAAGAAAGCAGCATTAGCTACATCTGTATAAAGCAGAGCTACTTGCTGCAATGCCGATCCTAAAAATAATGATAATCCAATTAAAAAAGATAGAATAGCAAAATATCTAAAATCAGTTTTAAATTCTAATTTAAATTTATTAGTCTCAAATAACAATGCTAAAGGAAGGATTGCCAAGAAACCCACAAAAAATCTAACAGCATTAAATGTAAACGGACCAATATCATCCATGCCAGTGTCTTGAGCAATAAATGTGGTTCCCCAAATAAATGTACACAGCAAAGCACTTAACAATGAAAAGCTTTTAGACATAATTTTTATTAAACAGCTAACTTATAAGCAAAATTTTTACCAAGATTTTCTTTTAAATCATTATTAAATCGAGCTGCCTCCGCACCATCAATAATTCTATGATCATAAGATAGTGAAAGTGGCAACATAGTACGCGTTACAAATTTTCCATCCATGAATACTTGTTTTTTTTCCGCTCTTCCTACTCCTAAAATAGCAACTTCAGGATAATTTATAATTGGGGTGAAAAAGGATCCCCCAATTCCCCCTAGGCTAGTTATCGTCATAGAACCTCCAAATAACTCTTTTTTATCAATTTTAAGATCTCTACATTGCTGACTGATTTTTTTTAATTCTGTGCTTATTAAAGAAATATTTTTATTATCTGCATTTCTTAATTTAGGAACCATCAAACCATGTGGAGTATCCACTGCTATGCCAACATGATAATACTTTTTAACAGTCATTTTGCCGTTTTCAATTTGATCTATTGAGGTATTAAAATTTGGAAATTTTTTTAATGATGTTGTTAATGCTTTTACAATGAAAGCTAATGGTGTAATTTTTTTTTTTTCACCAGTATATACGTCCATAAGAGAAGTTCTAAATTCCTCCAATTCGGTTATATCAGCTTCATCATGATTGGTTACATGAGGAATTTTTATCCAAGAGTTCATTAAATATTTAGACGACAACTTTTTCACTCTAGGAATGTCTTTGATATCTATTTCTCCAAAATCTGAATGAGAATACTCTAATTCAATTTTTTGTTCAGTTGTATTTTGATCTTTGAAACTTTTATCAGATTTAGTTGCAACAAATAACTTCACATCACTCTCGGTAACTCTACCTTGTCTTTCACTACCAGGTACTTTGTTGATATTAACTCCAAGTTCTCTCGCAAACTTTCTAACTTTTGGTGAAGCAGAAGCTTTTGAAGAAAAATCTTTAACTATTATGTTTTCATTATTGGTTTTTTTTAAATCATCTTTTTTTATTTCTTTTGGAAATTGACTTTTTGGTAACTCTTGAGTACTTGCTTCTTTTATTTCTTTTTCACTTTCAATTTCAATAATTTTATCACCTTCCGATACCTTGTCTCCAATTTTAACATTCAAAGAAATAATAGTTCCATCATCAGAAGATGGTATTTCTACACTTGATTTATCACTTTCTATAGTGATTAGTGGATCATTCTTTTTTATTTTTTGACCTTTTTTAATTAAAACTTCGATGACTTCCACATCTTTGAATTCACCAATATTTGGAACTTTTATATCTTTCTTTGACATTATAATTTTGTCGGCATTGGTTTATCTTTATCAATTTGATACTTATTTATTGCCTCTTGAGCGTGTTTAGATGCAATTAATTGTTCTTTAGCTAAGACACTTAGCCCGTATGCAACAACATGTTCTTTATCAACCTCAAAGAACTTTCTCAAATTTTTTCTAGTATCACTTCGACCAAATCCGTCTGTCCCTAACGAGTAAAAGCTCTTGTTAATATAGGGTCTAATTTGGTCTGAATTCATCCTCATATAATCTGACGCAGCCAAAATTGGACCTTCAGTTTTGCCTAGACAGCTTTCAACATATGATTCTTTTGGTTCTTTTTCAGGATTTAATAAATTATACCTTTCAACCTCCAGACCATCTCTCCTTAATTCGTTAAAACTAGTTACGCTCCAAACCTCACTATCAATTTGATAATCCTTTTGTAAAATCTCAGCACCAGCTATCATTTCTCTTAAAATTGTGCCTGATCCTAAAAATTGAATTTTGGTTTTTTTATATTTGTTAAATTCTTTAATTTTATACATTCCTTTTAAAATGCCCTCTTCACACGATTTTTCAGCTGGCATTGCAGGATGAGGATAATTTTCATTCATTGTTGTTATATAATAAAAAATATTTTCTTTCTTCTCATGCATTCTTTTCAATCCTTCTCTAAAAATTGTTGCTAGTTCATAATGAAATGTTGGATCATAGGACTTACAGTTTGGAATAGTTGATGCCATCAAATGACTATGTCCATCTTGATGTTGTAAGCCTTCTCCTGCCAATGTAGTTCTCCCAGCAGTAGCACCAATTAAAAATCCTCTTGATTGACTGTCTGCTCCTGCCCAAGCAAAGTCACCTATTCTCTGAAAACCAAACATTGAGTAAAAAAGATATATAGGGATCATTTCAATATCATGATTTGTATAAGAGGTGCCTGCAGCAATCCATGAAGACATTGCGCCTGCCTCATTAATTCCTTCTTCCAAAACTTGTCCACTTTTTTCTTCTCTATATGAACTTAATTGTGCAGAGTCCTCAGGTTCATATTTTTGTCCTTCATGAGCATAAATACCAATTTTTTGAAAAAAACCCTCCATACCAAATGTTCTCGCCTCATCAGGAATAATTGGTACTAATCTTGGAGCAACATTTTTATCTCTTAGAAGATTGGTTAGCATTCTTACCAATGCCATCGTAGTAGACATTTCTTTTTTACCTGTTGATTCTTTCATATTGTCAAAAATGTTTTTTGGTGGAGCTTTAATAGGTTTTGCATAAGTAGTTCTTTCTGGGATAAATCCTCCCAATTGAAGTCTTCTTTCTTTGATATATTTTATTTCAGGTGAGTTTTGGTCTGGCTTATAATATTCAATATTTTGCACCTGTTTATCAGTTAAAGGAACATCAAACCTGTCTCTGTAATACATCAAATCGTCTATATCTAATTTTTTAGTTTGATGTGTTGTATTTACACTCTCACCACTTTTGCCCATTCCATAACCCTTTATAGTCTTCGCGATCACAACTGTTGGGCTTCCAACATTTTTTGAGGCTTTATCATAAGCTGAAAAAACTTTGTGAGGATCATGTCCACCTCTATTCAATCTCCATATATCTTTGTCTGAAAGGCTTGAGATTAACTCTTTAGTTTCAAGATATTTGCCAAAAAATTTTTCTCGCACATAAGCTCCGTCTCTTGCTTTCATCGCTTGATATTCTCCATCGACAGTTTCATTCATAACTTTAATTAAATGGCCAGTTTTATCGTTAGCCAATAAAGGATCCCAATAAGAACCCCAAATTACTTTGATAACATTCCATCCAGCTCCTCTAAAAATACCCTCTAATTCTTGTATGATTTTTCCATTACCCCTTACAGGCCCGTCCAATCTTTGAAGGTTACAATTGATCACAAATATTAAGTTATCTAATTTTTCTCTAGCTGCTAAACCAATTGCTCCTAAAGACTCTGGTTCATCCATTTCCCCATCTCCTAAGAAAGCCCACACTTTTCGTCCTTCATCTTTAATAAGACCCCTGTTAATCAAATATTTCATATATCTTGCTTGATAAATAGCTAACATTGGTCCTAAACCCATTGAGACTGTAGGAAATTGCCAAAAGTTTGGCATCAACCAAGGATGTGGGTAAGATGATAAACCTCCTGGATTAACTTCTTGTCTAAAACTATCTAATTGTTTTTCATTAAGTCTTCCCTCAAGAAATGCTCTTGCGTACATACCTGGAGCGCTATGTCCTTGAAAATAAATTAAGTCTCCTCCAAATTTATTGTTTTTTGCTCTCCAAAAATGATTCATTCCTACATCATAAAGAGTAGCCGCAGATGCGAATGTTCCAATATGTCCTCCAAGTTCAGGAAATTTTTTATTTGCGCGAACTACCATCGCTGCGGAATTCCATCTTATCAATGAACGAATTCTTCTCTCAATATTTTGATCACCGTTTGATTTTTTCTCTTCATTTACCGGAATTGTATTTATATAAGGTGTGTTTTGTGTGTAGGGAATATTTGCACCCTCCTTATATGCTTTATTAATTAATTCCTTTATTAAATAATGAGCTCTTTGATTTCCATCTTTTTCAATTACTGCAGTGAGTGATTCTAACCATTCACTTGTTTCTAATGGATCAATATCGTTGTCATTAACCACTTGAATTATTTCTGGTTTTTTTCTCTCAATATTATTTGTATGGATGATTTGCTCTTGTTTTTTTTCTAATGATTTTTCTGCTTCTTTAATCAAATTTTCAGTGTCTTTTGGAATAGTTTTTGTTGTAGAATGTTCTTCATTTAACCCTAAAATATTCAGAATTAAATCACCTTTTGAAACTTTATCACCTACTTTAACTTTTATTGTCTCAATTACGCCTGATAACGTTGAAGGTATTTCAACACTCGATTTATCACTTTCTATAGTAACTACTGGATCGTTCTTAGTAATTTTTTGGCCTTCTTTTACAAGCAATTCAATGACCTCTACATTTTCAAAGTCACCTATATCAGGAACTAATAGTTTTTCGCTCATTTAATATTTAAATCTTATACACTATATAATTTTACTTAATTGCTAATTTTAACACATTCTGCACAATTTTTTGACACTCTTCTGAAGTATTCTTTAAAATATGATTATAAAGTTATTAAATACACTCTTGCAACCAAAAGAAAGCACTTACATTGATGCTAAAATTTGGATACAAAAAATTCTACTTGAAAAGAAATTTAAAAAAATTAATTCTTAAATTCTCTCGACACATATAGCTATGCCCATTCCACCACCTATGCATAGTGTAGCGCAACCTTTATTCTTTTTCTGTTTTATCATTTCATGAATAAGAGTGACTAATATTCTGGCGCCTGATGCTCCTATAGGATGACCTAAAGCTATAGCTCCTCCATTAACATTAACTTTATTCTCATCAATATTTAACTCACGTATTACTGCAATGCTTTGAGCGGCAAAAGCTTCATTAATTTCAAAAAGATCTATATCATTTAAATTCCATTTTGCTTTTTTAACTGCTTCACGCACAGCCTCAATTGGTCCAAGACCCATCAGAGTTGGATCAACTCCAACTGAGGCCCATGAGATTATTTTTACTAAAGGTTGAATTGATCTTTTTTTTGCCTCTTCAAAGGTTGTTAATAATAAAGCGGCAGCACCATCATTTATTCCTGATGAGTTTCCCGGTGTCACGGTCCCATCTTTTAGAAATACTGCCTTTAGCTTGCCTAAATCTGATTTATTAAGATCTTTTCTCGGATGTTCATCTTTTTCAAGATTGACACCAGATTGATTTATCTTAACTAGTTCTTCCTTAAATCTATTAGTATTAATTGCAGTTTCTGTTTTTTTTTGAGACTTTAATGCAAAGTCATCTTGTTCAACTCGTGAAATATTAAATTTCTTTGCAACATTTTCAGCAGTTACACCCATATGATAATTATTAAATGCATCTATCAATCCGTCATTTATCATTGTATCTATCAAATGTTCCTCTAAAATTTTTTTACTATCCCGGTAAAAAATTGAATGTGGGGCTAATGACATATTTTCTTGTCCACCAGAAATTACATTTTTCATCTCTCCTAATTTAATTGATTGATAACCTGAGATTACAGCTCTAAGTCCAGAGCCACAAACTTGATTTACTATGTGAGCTGGTTTAGAAATATTTATACCTGCATTTATCGCAGCCTGTCTTGCAGGGT